>NZ_JANLWO010000815.1:0-5440 GCF_031364565.1 Chamaesiphon sp. OTE_20_metabat_361 | reverse complement strand
CCAAGAACGGTGGATTGAGATCCCTGACGAAGTACGATCGATCTATCAACAATGGCGACCTACTCCCCTGTACCGTGCCCGCCGACTGGAAAAAGCTCTCGATACGCCTGCTAAGATTTACTACAAATATGAAGGCGTTAGTCCCGCTGGTAGCCATAAACCCAATACTGCCGTCGCCCAAGCCTATTACAACAAACAAGCAGGCATCAAACGGCTCATCACCGAAACCGGAGCCGGACAGTGGGGATCTTCACTGGCTTTTGCTGGTGCGCTATTTGGGCTAGAAGTTGTGGTTTATATGGTGAAAGTCAGCTACAACCAAAAACCCTACCGTCGTGCGCTGATGGAAACCTATGGTGCTAAAGTTATCGCCAGCCCAAGCACCGAAACTCAAGCTGGTCGATCGATTCTCGCGACACATCCCAATAGTACGGGTAGTTTGGGCATTGCGATTAGTGAGGCTGTAGAAATTGCGGCGGCTGACGAACAGAGCAAATATGCTTTAGGTAGCGTACTCAATCACGTTCTGCTCCATCAAACTGTCATCGGTCAAGAAGCTTTAGTCCAAATGGAAATGGCTGGGGATTATCCAGATTTGGTAATTGGCTGCACGGGTGGCGGTAGTAACTTTGCTGGCATTGCGTTTCCATTTCTAGGTGCCAAATTGCGAGGCGAACGCAACGTGGAAATTATTGCCGTCGAACCCGCTGCTTGTCCGACGCTGACTCGTGGTGAATACACTTACGATTTTGGCGATACAGCGCACTTAACACCCTTGATGAAGATGCACACTTTGGGTAGCACCTTCGTCCCCGAAGGTATTCATGCTGGCGGCTTGCGATATCACGGGATGGCTCCGCTGATGAGTCATGTGGTGGCTCTAGGACTGGCTGAAGCTCGATCGGAATACCAATTAGGTTGTTTTGCGGCAGGGTTGACGTTTGCACGGGCTGAAGGCATTCTCCCTGCCCCAGAAGCGAATCATGCAGTCAAAGCCGCGATCGATGAAGCCCTCAAATGCAAAGAGTCTGGCGAGAGTAAGGTAATTTTATTCAATCTCTGCGGTCACGGTCACTTTGATATGCAGGCATACATGGACTATCAAGCCGGAAAACTTGTAGATACCGAGTATAGTTCGGCAGAAGTAGCTATGGCTCTGGCTGGATTGCCCTCTGTTTAAAATTAGCGATAACGTCGTGTGAGTGGCTCATGGCTCATTCAATCCAAGTTATTTTTTATTAAAACTCCGATGATGAACGAACAGAATAAAGCTTTAATCCTCCAGTTTTACAAAGCCTTTGACGATCGCCATATCGAATGATTTTCTCAACCTATCATACAGGAGACAGCTATGAAGATACTCGAACATAAAGTTGTTTTAGTTACTGGCGGAACTTCGGGAATTGGTAAGGCAACTGCCTTGGCAATGGGTGCAGCAGGTGCCAAGGTAGTTTTTTCGGGCAGACGGGAGGAGGAAGGCGAAGACACCGCCAATTTAATTCGTCAGTCTGGGGCTGAATGCTTATTTGTCCGATCGGATGTAGCGAGTGAAACAGATGTCCAGACACTAATTCAGAAAACAGTCGCAACTTATGGCAGGCTCGATCTTGCCTTCAACAACGCTGGTATCGTGTCACCAGCAAAGCCACTCCACGAGCATTCACTCGAACACTTCGACAACCTAATCGCGATTAACGTGCGGGGTCTATTCTTGTGTATGAAATACGAAATTCAACAGATGTTAACTCAAGGAGCTGGAGTCATCATCAATAATTCTTCAACAAACGGGCTAGTTGGGTTTGCGGGGATAAGTCTTTATGTTGCTAGTAAACATGCCGTGATGGGTCTGACGCGAGCTGCTGCCCTTGACTATGCCAAGCAGGGGATTCGGATTAATGCTGTCAACCCCGGATCGACTGCCACTGAGGGGATGGATCGCTTCGTTAACGAGATGGGGATCGCGACTAGCGATCTTGCCTCGATTGTCCCGATGGGACGAATGGGTCAACCTGAAGAAATTGCCGCCGCCGTTGTGTTCTTGTGCTCTGATGCTGCTAGCTACATCACAGGTCAGTCGCTAGTAGTCGATGGTGGATATACAGCAGGCTGAATCGAGCGAGAAAAAATAACGCAAATCTAGCCGATCTATCGTAAACAGAGTCGGTTCTAGCTGATTTGACAAGTATTGATAGGAGAAAACGATGAAGACACTTGCAGGTAAAGTTGCATTAGTTACAGGCGGAACTTCAGGAATTGGTAAAGCAACTGCACTAGCTTTTGGTGCCGCAGGCGCAAAGGTAGTTTTTTCTGGTAGACGCGAGACTGAAGGTGAAAATATTGCTAACTTAATCCGTGACTCTGGTGCTGAGTGTTTATTTGTACGATCGGATGTAGCTAGTGAAACAGATGTCCGATCGCTAATTCAAAAAACTGTCAAAAGTTACGGTCGGCTCGATATTGCCTTCAATAATGCGGGAATCGAAGGAGTTGCAAACCCACTACACGAGCAATCGATCGAAGACTTCGATCGAGTGATGGCGATTAATCTGCGGGGACTATTTCTGTGCATGAAATATGAAATTCAACAGATGCTAACTCAAGGATCTGGAGTTATTATCAACAATTCTTCAGCAGCCGGATTAGTTGGAATGTCCAGGTTCAGTCCTTATGTTGCGAGCAAACATGCCGTAATGGGGTTGACTCGTGCTGCCGCACTCGACTACGCCAAACAAGGAATTCAGATTAATGCTGTCAATCCAGGTTTTATTGCCACAGAGATAATCGATCGCTTTAGTACTAAAAATCCTGCTATGGAGCAGCAACTTGCGTCGCTTGTCCCAATGGGACGAATCGGGAAGCCTGAAGAAATCGCGGCAACTGTTGTGTTCTTATGTTCTGCTGCTAGCTACATTACTGGTCAATCTTTTGTGGTTGATGGTGGCTATACAGTCACCTAAATGATGAAATTTCTTTAAATATCCTGACCTACCAAATACTAGAAATCGAACATGACTCATTTTAGCATCATCTGCCCTGTCGCCACTGGACATCTCAATCCTATGACTACATTAGGATACGAGCTTCAACAGCGCGGTCATCGCGTTACCTTATTTGGCATTCCTGACGCTCGCGCTAAAACCTTAGCCGTTCAATTAAGCGTTGGCGAAGCCTCTCGTAAGAGAATCGCTATCTTGTTCGATAATTTCTAAAGTATCCAACGCGAAATGCGCCACAATCCGTTTGGCAGTAACGGGGCCGACTCCCTTAATCAAACCACTGCCCAAATACTTCTCAATCCCCGTCAGCGTTGCGGGTTTGGTTTCACTGTATTTGATAACTTGGAATTGTTGCCCGTATTGAAGATGTTCTTTCCAAGTCCCCTGGAGTTGGAGAGTTTGTCCGGCTTGGATATTTGCAAAAATACCGACAATCGTGGTTAACTCGCGAGCGCGAGGTGATTGGAGTCGAGCGACTGTGTAGCCGCTTTCTTCAGAATGAAAGGTAATCCGTTCCACCACTCCAGTCAACGAAACCTGGGGTGTAACTGAAGAATCGCCTAGTGTATTTGTCTGATAAGTAAGTAGACACTACAGTGGGAAAATAATAACAGACTATTTATCTATTTTAACAAATTGAATTATACATCGGCTAATCCTAGCAAGGATGCGATCGGGTAGGCTAAGATCGGTCAAAAACTTGGCATCATGGAATTAACAGAAATCATCGCCGAACTAGAGAACTATAACGGAACATTTCCTCGTCTAGCTTTAGAACGAGCGATTGCAGAGCGGGAAGCTATTACCCCCATATTATTAGCGACGTTAGAGGAATGGAAATCTAAGCTTGAGGAGTTGGCAGAACGCCCTAACTATTTCCTACATATGTATGCCATGTATTTACTTGCACAGTTTAGGGAATCTCAAGCTTATCAACCGATCTTCGAGTTTTTCTCGGTGCCTGGAGAGATCTCAATGGACGTTACTGGAGATCTAGTCACCGAGGATTTAGGCAGAATTCTTGCTAGTGTTTGTGACGGCAATATCGAACCGATCCAGCAACTAATCGAAAATCGGCAAGCAAATGAATATGTTAGAAGTTCTGCTCTCAGTTCGTTAATTATATTAGTCGTTCGAGCAAGCCTCGGACGAGAAGTCGTTATTAAGTATTTTGAGGAACTTTTTTCAACCCGACTCGAACGAGAATATTCCTCTATTTGGACTAATTTAGTGATGGAGAGTGCCGTCCTAGCTCCGATCGAACTCAAACAACAAATCGAGCGAGCTTTTGATGCGGATTTGGTGGATGAGTTCTTTTTCAGTCGAGAGGATGTCGATTACTATATCAACCTCGGACAAGAGGCATCATTGAATGAACTGAGCGATCGCAAGCATTATAATTTGATTCAAGATACAATTTCGGAGATGGAATGGTGGAACTGTTTTCAAGATAAAAAACTGAAAGAGTCAATCAGAAACCCTTTTGGTAAGAGAGATCTAAGTCTATCCCCTGAGAAAATACTAATGTCAACCAAAAAGAAAGCTCAGGGAAAGATGCAAAAACAAGCACGTCGAAAAAATCGAGCAAAGAAAAAATAATGCGATGGACAACTTAACTGGCATATTTACATGAGCGAACCAAACAATAGTAATTTAGACCCAAATGATGATATGACTCCATTAGATAGAGTCAGAAAACAGCTCGTTCGCGTAGCGTCCGCTTGCGGAATCGAATTTTAAGTCGCAACGAACAGCCCGACCCAGAACGACAACAGCAAGTTGAGTTAAAAGCAGAAGTCGAGCGATTGCTGGCAGAACACGATCTCCGTAGCCACCCAATCGATAACAAACGACAAGATGATGATGCCCTTGCCGAGCAACTTAGCGTTGGTGTAGCCTCTCGTAAGAGAATCGCAATATCATTCTGCGGCTAACAGAAATCAAAGGATTACTTGAAAGACAAGAACAAATTTACAAAGAAAAGCAACGAGCCAAGGAGCTTAGAAATAGAGCAATTAGTGAGTATCTCGTTCTGGGTTTTGTTTGGCTGATGGGTGCGTTTACTATGCTGATTTGGTTGCGGTTTTGATTTGACAAAGCAGGAGGTGAAGTACTACTATTTCGTCGATTTAGCCGCATTTGTACCAAGATTACCTAATTTCGGACTCCACCACGCTCCCTCCTTCCCACGAAAATAGGCGACATCCTTGTGTTTGGGCTTACTTCTAGCTTCCGCATCCGAACATCGCAGCATTGATTTGGATTGTCCATCCTTTATGTAACTATATTCCTCCAGCGGTTTCTGGCAAACCGGACAAGGATGTTCGGTAAGTTTCGCTGGCGATGACTGCTCGGTTTTAGGTTGTGGAATCTGCCATTCACTCGATCGATCTGACCAAAACATCACTAACCCTTTACCCTCTGAATCTTTACATCCATCTTCA
>NZ_JANLWO010000810.1:0-2408 GCF_031364565.1 Chamaesiphon sp. OTE_20_metabat_361 | reverse complement strand
CTAATGCTGCTTGGGATTTGCCTTTACCCGTACCGTCGTAGACATGAATCTGTCCGGCGGCACGTTCTTTGCGTTTGGTTGCCGTGCGAATCCCAATCCCAACTCTACTCACTAGTATCAAACTCCTAATTTACTAAAGACCGTATCCCACTGCCCCATGATTATAGACAACTTAGCGGAATGGTTGTTTATAATAGCCATAACATCTGCTCGATCGCCAATTGTCAGACGGATACCCGAATCGTCCATCACGTCACCATTATGAATCTCGCACTATCTCAAGTCGGTACCCAAATGTCTAATTTGACTGGCGTGCGCGCCATCATGAAAGACATTCAAGCAACTCTTTCGGCTAGCAAAGGCCGAGAGTTTATCAATCTTAGTGCGGGCAACCCAGTCATCCTACCGGAAATCGAGCAGATGTGGCGGGACTACACTCATGAATTATTAGCAAGTGCCGATTATGGTGAGGTCGTGTGTCGGTACGGTTCGAGTCAAGGCTATCAGCCCTTAATCGATGCGATCGTGACTGATTTTAATCACCGCTACAGCCTCAATTTGACCGCTAAGAACGTCTTAATTACACCGGGTAGTCAAAGTCTGTATTTCTACGCGATTAATGCCTTTGGCGGGCAAACAGCCGGGGGTCAGATGAAACAGGTCGTATTACCGTTGAGTCCTGATTATACGGGCTACGGTGGAATGGCGATCGCGGCAGATTCGATCGTTGCCTACAAGCCGACTCTGGACATCGACGCTGCCAATCATAGTTTTAAATATCGTCCTGATTTTAGTCGGTTACAGGTTGGGGAAGATACTGGTTGCGTCCTCTTTTCACGCCCTTGCAATCCGACAGGCAATGTCCTAACCGATGAAGAAGTTCAAAAGATTGCCGCGCTAGCAGCCAACTATGATACGCCTGTGCTGATCGATTCGGCGTATGCACCACCATTCCCCAGCTTAAATTTCACGGAAATGACCCCGATCTTCGGCGAGAATATCGTCCACTGTATGAGTCTTTCTAAAGCTGGATTGCCAGGGGAAAGAATCGGAATTGCCTTGGGGAGCGAAAAATTCATCGGCATTCTGGAGTCATTCCAGACCAATATGTGTCTCCACTCGTCGCGCTACGGACAGGCGATCGCGGCTAAAGCAGTTGCCAGCGGACGCTTGGCAGATTTGGCAACTACTGTGATTCGTCCCTATTATCAGCAAAAGTTCGCCGTTTTAGAAGCAGGCATTACTAAATTTATGCCTCAAGATCTTCCCTGGTATCTCCACCGTGGGGAAGGGGCAATTTTTGCATGGATGTGGTTCCAAGATTTACCGATGACTGATTGGGATCTCTATCAAGCTCTCAAGGAAGTGGGCATTATTGTGGTACCAGGAAGTTCGTTTTTCCCTGGACTACGCGAAGATTGGGCACATAAGCAACAATGTATCCGCATCAGTCTGACGGCTAGCGATGCCGATATTACCACGGCGATGGAAAGGTTAGCCGCAGTTGTTAGCGATGTGTATCGGGGTAGAGGGTAGATGGGAGATGGGAGATGGTAGTAATGATGTTGTTAGTACTTAACTGAAACCTAGATGGTGGGCACTGCCCACCCTACTGGGACGACACTGAAACCTAGATGGTGGGCAGTGCCCACCCTACGCAATGTAATAATCAATAATTATTAATTATTAATTATTAATTAAATTAAGCCATTCTAGTTTCGATCGCCCAGCGGGCTAATTCGGTGCGATTATTCAGTCCGGTTTTGCCGAGCATATTCGAGACGTGACTTTCGATCGTGCGTTGGCTGACATTCATCTGAAGGGCAATTTCTCGATTTGCCAAGCCTCTAGCGACTAACTGCACGACTTTGAGTTCGGTGGGAGTGAGTTCTACAGTCGCCGGAACTTGAATCGGCGAACTATCGTCACTGACTCCATCGGTATACAAGAGCAATCTATTGGTTTGCTTGAGCGAAGATTCAACTTGGGCGACGAGTTCTTCTGGCTCGAAGGGTTTAACCATATAAACATCCGCACCCAAATTCAGACCCTTGATCCGGTCTTGACTTTGCCCGCGAGCTGAGAGAAATAAAACGGGAATCCAGCTCGTCCGTCGATCCTGTCGGACATTTTCGATCAGTGCATAACCATCCATTTCTGGCATCATAATGTCACAGATGATCATATCGGGGAGATTTTGGGACAGCAGGTTTAGAGCTTCTTTACCATTGTCAGCAGTCAGCACCTCATAACCTCGAAACTCTAAATAATCTTTGACTAATAAGATGAGATTGGGGTCATCATCGATTAATAGTAGTCGCTTGCGGTCTTTTCCACCAACTGCTTTCATAATCTTCTGACTAAAGTTAACCGTTTGTAACGATCGATAATTTGTATTTAACCATCAA
>NZ_JANLWO010000796.1:0-1847 GCF_031364565.1 Chamaesiphon sp. OTE_20_metabat_361 | reverse complement strand
CCGTCCCCCCGTCCCCCCGTATTGGATGTCACCAGCCAAGTGAGTTGCTAGTAATAATCAGCCAAAAAAGGCGGGGCAATCGATCGATTGCCCCGCCTGAGTTATTGCTATTAATTTAGCCTAAAACCTAAAGCCTAAACCATCCGCTTTTCCAAATATTGACCGATCGTGACTTGTTCGCCTGCCCGCGAGATAATTGTTTGACGGGTGCGATATTTGTCGCCGACTAATTTGATTTCCTCTTCAAATACCGAGCTTTGATACTCGGTTTTCAGACACAGAGTATCGGGCTGGGGAAAGTGGTAAATTGCGGTAATTGGTTTAGATGTGGCGAAACCGCGATCGCGATATAAGATATTGCCCAAAGCGCCAAATAAAGTACTGCCTTTAGAAGCTTTTTTCCCAGTCACTGAGTCTTTACTATCCCACTCAATTTTGCTGCCACAGGTCAAGGCTGAGTCATCCAAGCCATGCAATCTGGCTAACTCTTGCAACTCCGGCGCGCCCGGTGCTAGAAATTCGATCGCAATTTCGCTGACTACTTCTTGGGTATCGCCATGAGGCAGCGTATAGTAACGTCGTTCTGATAACCAGTGTCCAGCCGAAGCTTGAAAAAAATTGGCAACTAATAATTCTTCAGTAGTAGCGGTAGCTGGTATTTGTAAGCCGATCGTCATGGGTGCCCTCACAGGATTGAATACACGATTTGGATTTTGAATCTAAAATCCGTAATACTTCTTAATATAACGGTAATTACGGGCAAATAAATATATCGATCGATACAGAACCCGATAGAGCAGGGGTTAAAGCTAGTGTCTGCAAGCGATTGGAGCGATGGAGATCGATCGGCACCAGTCCCCGATCGGTGTCAATTAATTGACGTGGGGAACCGAATTGTGTTAATCATCATCTGACTCAACTAACTGCTCTACCTTTACCTCACATCCCGATCTTATGAAATTAAGTTGGCTTCTCCCCGGACTGATTAGCAGTGCGTGTTTAGGATTTGCGGCACCAGCCCAAGCTGGCAAATTCACAGGTTGGGAATTTAACGCCAATCAAAACCAATTAAACTTTGGTACTGATACTGGAGTCCAGCCCAAAGCCACCCTCCTCGATGGCCCTTACCGCCTGATTGTCGATTTACCCGGCACCAAAATGACCGAGGCGACCATCCGGAAGAAATACGGTGCGGCAGTGCGAGAAGTCCGCATTGCCCAGTCAGACGCCAACAATACTCGCTTGGTAATGGAACTAGCACCCGGTTATGGTGTCAGTCCCCAAAATATTATTATTCGGAGCGATCTCCCCTCACGGTGGTCGATTAAGTTGAGATCGATCGATCGCAGTGTCGCCACAGCCAGCACCGGGCGGGTTCAGAGCGTGCCTATCAGTCCGATTGTCTTTGCTGGTGTCGTACCCATCGGGCAAGAAATGACCGCCCTCAAGCGCCAAATTAAGACCTTAGCAGCGAAATATAGTTACCTCTCCCCTGGGATGTTTTTCATGGAGGTGGACACGGGTAATTATTTGGATATTAATGGTGAGAAAAGTTTCCCGGCGGCTAGCACGATTAAATTGCCAATTTTGATGGCGCTATTTCAAGCTGTCGATTCGGGAAAAGTGCGCTTGAATGACACGCTCACGGTGAGAAGGGATTTGATTACGGGAGGTTCGGGAGAGTTGCAATACCGTCGCGGGGCAAAGTTGAGCGTCCTCCAAACGGCCTCGTTCTCGCCGGCACCTTGTTGGTCACCAACAGCGTCCAGCCACTGCAACCCTCCGTCCGCGTCGAAGCGGAGGCCGCGGCGTCATGACCTAGCAAACCATCGCAACCGCGCACTCGA
>NZ_JANLWO010000739.1:0-3342 GCF_031364565.1 Chamaesiphon sp. OTE_20_metabat_361 | reverse complement strand
TCAACAGTGATTCGATGTTTGAATTGAGTCGCCCACACAGTCAGAGATGAATACCTAATTGGCGTTGCAACAGAACGTGCCTCCCTGCATCGGCGGCGCGATCGGACAACTCGCGCACTTCCTGAAACCACGACCATGTGTACTCGTAACCCTCGTCGCCGATGGAAAAACCGTCGTAGTCCTCTTGGTCGATCCAAAAATACCGATCGCGAAAGGCATTTTCTGTGATGCTGCGCAACGCAGCGGCAATCTGCTTGACTTCCCAAGGCATCTTTAGACTCATTATGTAGTCATCAAGATCGTAGAGCACCTCTCCGCCAAGAATGACATGGCTAAGCGGAAACGTCCCGCTGTCCCGATCGATAAAGTCGGATCTGCTACACGTTAGTAGGGGCGATTTATGAAGTGGTTGAATTAAGCGGTAGGAAGTTCCACCCAAAACCCAAACCAGCAAGTTCGGGGAATCCCCTAGCTATAATTTTAACCTTAAGTTGAAAAGTATTGTGGGGAGAGAGTTTGGGCTGTTTTCGTCATAGGTAGCTTCGGGGAATGGGTGGGGGCTAATCTGGATACATCGACGGAAAACAAACCGAACGAACTAAATAAACGAAAGGAACAGCAATGTAACCGCAAAATCCATCGTTTTATATTTAGCCTCACCTAGCTACTTACAACCTCGACCGTGTACATCATGATGGAATTCGCTCGTTTTAACAGACTATTGCAGGCGCATGTTGCCACCATATTTAAAAGTCAATCCACGCTTTTTGTCACAGACCTAGACAAAGACAAGTTATGGAATCTTTACCTAGATAGTTTTCCAGCCGGAACGAATCAACTCTTCCGCCAACGTCGCGAATATGACTGTAGCTGTTGCCGAAATTTTGTCAAATCTTTCGGGAACGTGGTGGCAATACAGAACGGTCGAATTGTCACGATCTGGGATTTTAAAACCCATGATAGTAAATACCAACAGGTAATCGACGCACTTGCCGATTTTGTGAGATCGGCTCGAATTCGCGACGTTTTTGTTACCAAAGAATCTGGATTTGGAACCGACAAAAACCACGAAAGACTTGAAGACGGAACGGTTCGCGCTTGGCATCATTTTCGAGTCGATCTACCCCGAAAATTTATTAATACTTCGTCCAAATCTGAAGCGTCTGTGATGGCTGAATATCGGGACGTGAAGAATGTTTTCGCGCGCTCTCTGACAGAGATTTCACGAGATGCGATCGAAACAGTTCTCGATCTAATCGCTCAGAATTCACTCTATAAAGGCGAAGAGTGGCAGGGTGCGCTAGAACATTTTCGCAATTTACATATTGCCGATCGGGCATTGCCGGACACCGAACGGGATAATTATTGTTGGCAGACATCCGTTGCAGTTGGTGGCGCGGTTGGCAAAATTCGGAATACTTCAATGGGTGTATTGCTGACAGACATTACCAATGGAGATGACTTGAATGAAGCCGTGCGTAAATATGAAGCGATCGTCGCACCCACGAACTACATGCGTCCGCAGGCAATCTTTACCAAAAAAACGATCGAACAGGCTCGACAAAAAATCTCAGAACTGGGGTTGTTAGAGTCTTTAGAGCGGCGGTTGGCCACGATCGAAGATATTACGGTCAATAACATTCTATTTGCTAACAAAGACACCTTAAAACAGATGTCAGGCGATATCTTTGCCGAATTAAAAAAAGCAGCGGTAGCCAGTCCGAAACAGTTCGAGCGAGTTGAAGAAATTCCGGTAGAGCAGTTTGTTAAAAACATTCTCCCCAGACTGACAAATGTTGAAGTGTTGCTGGAAAATCAGCATATACCCAATCTTGTCTCGTTAATCGCACCGCAGGTGACAGAAAGTCCGTCAATGTTTAAATGGGATAATGGTTTCTCATGGGCATATAATGGCAATATTACCGATAGTATGAAGCAACGGGTTAAAGCGGCTGGTGGTAATGTTGACGGGGTTTTGCGCTTCTCATTGCAATGGAATGATAATGGCGATAATCAAAACGATTTTGACGCACATTGTGTAGAGCCAAACAACAATCATATCTATTATCCCAATAAAGGACAAAAGCATCCATCGACTGGAATACTCGACGTAGATATCATCCATCCCGATCGTACTCAGGTTGCGGTCGAAAATATCACTTGGACAGATATCTCTAGAATGCAAGAAGGCGTATATACGTTTTATGTTAACAATTACAGCCATCGGGGCGGGCATTCTGGTTTTACTGCCGAACTTGAATATGATGGACAAATTCATACTTATGCCTACGATCGGGAACTCCGACAAGGTGAGAATATTATTGTTGCCAAAGTTAAGTTTAGTCGTAAGAATGGGATCGATATTATCGAATCATTACCGTCCTCTACATCCTCTAAAACAATTTGGGATATTCAAACGAATGAATTTCATCCCGTATCGGTTTGTATGTTTTCGCCTAACTATTGGGACGAACGAACCGGGATCGGACATCGGCATTACTTCTTCATGTTAAAAGGCTGCCAAAACACTACCCAACCCAATGGCTTTTTTAACGAGTTTTTACGTGAAGATCTTTTGCAGCACAAACGAGTTTTTGAAGCTTTGGGAGCAAAAATGCGGGTCGCCCCCTGCGAAAATCAACTTTCTGGGCTGGGATTTAGTTCGACCAAACGTAATGCCTTAGTCTGTAAACTGCAAGGTCATATTAATAGAACGGTCAAAGTTATTTTTTAATAATAAGGAGAAGAACTATGTTTGAAAAAGCTGTCCGGCTTAAATTACGCTTCACTCACAAAGGATTATGCACTGTAGAAGATTTATGGGATCTTCCTTTAGATTCCCTAGATCGCATATTTAAGGAGTTAAATACCAAGCTGAAGACACAGAAAGAAGAAAGCCTGCTGGCAACTCGGAGTAAAGAAGATGAGATTCTCGATCTCAAAATCTCGCTCGTCAAACATATAGTCGAAGTGCGGTTATCCGAGCAAAAAGCGCGCAAAGATCTAGCAGCTAAGTTGGCAAAAAAACAGAACTTGCTGGGAATTATTGCCGAAAAACAAGATAACGCCTTACGCGATCTGTCTGTCGATGATTTGACGAAACTTGTCGATGAACTATAACATTGGAAGACCTAATCTGGCTGATAAGCGCGTGTACCTTTTGCCAACTTGGTTTTGTCTGACAGCCAACCCGTTGGCGAAGCCTCTCGTAAGAGAATTGCCTTGTTCGATCCAACCACAATTGCTAACTTCTTCGCCCGCGTCAGTCCGGTATACACCAAATTCCGCGATAGCAATAGATAGTGCTGCATGTAGAGCGGCAAAATCACCACTGGATACTCC
>NZ_JANLWO010000735.1:0-7709 GCF_031364565.1 Chamaesiphon sp. OTE_20_metabat_361 | reverse complement strand
CAATACTTGAATTGTCATCCAGGTGATATCGATTTCCCACCATTTCATCCCGTGACGCGCTGAATATTGGTAAGCGTGGTGATTGTTGTGCCAGCCTTCGCCGTAAGTAGTCAGGGCAACCCACCAGCAGTTGGTCGAATTATCGGTTGTTTCAAAGTTGCGGTAGCCGAATTTGTGAGTGGCGCTATTTACCAACCAAGTGCAATGGTAAACGATGACTAGACGAGCGAACACGCCCCAAAATACAAACGGCCAACCACCGATCGCGTACAATATTACTCCCAAGACAACTTGCAAGGGGAAAAAATACTCATTCAAAAATTGATAGAAGCGATCGTTGGCAATATCCTTGGTAAAGCGG
Source organism: Chamaesiphon sp. OTE_20_metabat_361 (assembly GCF_031364565.1). Lineage (NCBI taxonomy): Bacteria > Bacillati > Cyanobacteriota > Cyanophyceae > Gomontiellales > Chamaesiphonaceae > Chamaesiphon > Chamaesiphon sp. OTE_20_metabat_361. The sequence continues at coordinate 7,348 of NZ_JANLWO010000735.1, read as the reverse complement.
GGAATATCGCTTTCAGCCGGGATTTCAAAACACATCCATCGGACGTGGCTCCACAAGAAACCTTTCTTGGAATCATGATGATCGACATCTTCATCCGAATGTAGATGATGGTGACGGTGCAACCCTACCCACCAAATAATGCCACCCTGCAATGCTAGTGTGCCGCACAAAGCAAAGAAGTACTCTAACCATTTGGGCACCTGAAAGCTCCGGTGAGACAGCAGACGGTGCCAACCTAATGTAATCCCCAGTCCACCCGTAATCCAATGGAGCAGTACTGCCACCCCAACAGCTTGCCAGCTAAATAGTCCCGGTAAAAAAGCACAGACTGCGCCAATATGAAAGATAACGAGTGCGATAATCATCGTCCAATCGAGACGAAGTTTTGTTGATGCGGCAACAGTCATTGAGATAACCTATGAAGAGTTTTACTAATATGCCCGATCTGCTAGCAGATCCCACAGGCAAATAATTTACCCCATCGAATCATGAACGGCAAATTACTTATTCCAGCGGCAGAAAAGGCACTATCCCTGATTTTTAATGGTATTGACGGGCAAGTCAAGGGTAATCTCCGAAGAGTTTTGGAAATTTACGCCCGAAACAGAGTGGGTGTTCGGCATTTTAGCAGTGTCAGCGGCTACGGACACGACGATTTGGGGCGAGAAACGCTCGATCGAGTTTTTGCCGAAATTATGGGTGCGGAGGCGGCAGCGGTACGGGTGCAGTTTGTCTCGGGTACTCATGCGATCGCGTGTGCCCTATTTGGCGTACTGCGTCCGGGGGATGAAATGCTGTCGGTGGTGGGCGCACCTTACGATACCTTGGAGGAAGTGATCGGCACTAGAGGGACGGGGCAAGGATCGCTGAAGGAATTTGGGATTAGCTACCGCGAATTAGCCCTTGAGAGCGACGGGGGGATCGCTTGGGATACTTTGAGTCATTCGATCGAACAGCATACCCGTCTGGTGCTAATTCAGCGCTCCTGTGGTTATGCTTGGCGATCGTCTTTATCGATCGCGGAGATCGGGCGGATTATTGAAATTGTCAAACGCCAAAATCCCGACACGATTTGCTTTGTGGATAATTGCTATGGTGAATTTGTCGAAGATTGCGAACCGCCTGCGGTGGGTGCGGATCTGATTGCCGGATCGCTGATTAAAAATCCGGGGGGGACGATCGCCACAGGCGGCGGCTACGTCGCCGGGAGAGGGGATTTGGTAGAGATGGCGGCTTGTCGGCTCACAGCACCAGGGATCGGTTCTTCTGGCGGTGCTACTTACGACCAAAATCGGCTATTGTTTCAAGGTTTATTTCTAGCGCCGCAAATGGTGGGTGAAGCGATTAAGGGCAACCATTTGACAGCCTATGTGTTCGATAAATTGGGCTATGAAGTGAATCCGCTACCGTTGGCACCGCGTCGCGATGTGATTCAAGCGATTAAGTTTGGTTCGAGAGCGAAACTGATTGCTTTTTGTCGATCGATCCAACAAAATTCACCCATTGACGCTTATGTCGATCCCGTTCCTGGCAATCTGCATGGTTATGAGAGCGAGTTAATTATGGCAGGTGGGACATTTATTGACGGGAGTACGTCTGAATTTTCTGCTGACGGCCCCCTGCGCGAACCCTATACTGCTTTTTGTCAGGGTGGTACTCATTGGACGCATATTTCGATCGCGCTAGAAGCTGCGGTGGAGGCAATTGAAGCGATCGAGCCAAGCTAATTCATCGATTGCCAACGTTTGAATTTTGGCAATCGACTTTGACAGGCTTCATCTAAAGCAATAGATTCACAAAAATTCCAAGCTGGTAGTTATTTTATAATGCTACCGATCGAGCATTACATTTTTTGTGATACCGTTGAATTCAACCTGTCGATCGAATCGATTAGTTGCTGCTGTACTACTACTGGATCTGCTGCTGCTTCAGCCATAGCTTCCTGACGAGATATCTTTCTTTTAGCAGTTTCAAATGCTCTAATTACTAGGAAAATCACAAATGAAACTAATAAAAAGTTAACTACCGCAGCCAGGAATAAACCGTACTTTACTCCTCCAGCACTTAATTCAGCAATGTCTTTCAACTTGGCAGCTTCCAGCACTGGAGCCAAAATAACTGGAGTAATGATGTCTTTGATAAAAGACTCAACAATTTTAGCAAATGCACCACCCAAAATTACGGCAACAGCTAGATCTAGCACATTGCCTTTCATAATAAAATTCTTGAAATCGCCGATCAGACTACCTTGTTGCAATGCCATGGTTCTTATGTTGGTGTTGTAATGTTATTTAACAACACATCCTACCACTGGTTTCCGATTGCGGGAAGTCCCAGACCAGATTTTATCAAAAAATCCTTATCTACTCACCGATTTTATTCACAGCTAGATCGCCATCGGTAGCTCTGAAGTGCAGTGAGCGCATTTGCTAGCTTCAATCGGGATAGTAGATAAACAGTATAAGCACTCTTTAGTATCTGCTGCGGCTATTTTCCCCTCTTTTCGTTTCACCTTTGCCACAGCCCTAATCACCAAGAAAATTACCAGAGCAACGATCGATTAATTTCAAGATCGATCGCGAGTTGAAAGTATCACACATCATATCCCAATCGAGGGATCCGATCGATTGATAAATAAGATTGTAAAATACAGTTTGCCTACTTAATAGCGATTGACAGCCGAATTAATAGGACTAAAATAATACCCATACCACCAGAAAGAATCCACAGCCAGTTAGTGAGCTTAGTTGTGGTAATGAGTTGCTGTTTGCGATCGATTTTAAAATTATTGGCAAGCGTGCTGAGTTCAAAATCGCGCAACTCGATCCGCTCGAACTGGCGTTCTGCTTCGGCTTTAGCCTCACTGCGGACAGCTTCGATTTCTGCGGTGAATGTCTTGAAAATCGCCCGATCGTCACTAATCTGCTTGATGATTTCATCGAGTTGCGATCGTACCAGATCGGCTTTTTCAATCGATTCGGCAGTTAGCTCATAAAACTGTTCTTTTTCTTGCTGCACCGATTGGGAAAGTTCGCTAAAGCTGCGATCGATTCGAGTAATTTTAGCTTGGAGAGTTTGAGATTTTTCGACAATTCGATCGTGTATGGTTGTAATTTCGGCACTTAAACTATGTAGTTCATTAGTTTTTGTACTCATCTCTACGCTCATCCCGGCAATTCGCAAGCGATCTGTAGAGATCGCTTGAGATAGGCTTTGAATTGACTGTTGATATCGATCTAACTTTGCCTCTGATTCATCGCTACGCGCAGCGACTTGTGCCTGAATTAACTTGAGTGAATCATAAAAATTCTCTTGCCCAGTATTGACGCGATCGTGAGCGATAACCAAGGCATACCGAGCAGCTTCAAGTTGCGCTAACATCGCCCGAATCTCATCATATCCACCAAATTTAGCTAGGTTGGTGACAATTTCTGTATGAATTTTGGATAGTGAGTTTAATATTCGCTCGACATGTTCGATTTGACTTTTACTGTGCTGTGCTAATTGTTGAATCCGAAACTTAATTTGCTTGACTTCTAACACGTTGGCATCAACTCGATCGATTTGAGTTTGATTGCGTTGCGCTAATATTTGTAATTGAGATTGGGCGAGTGTCAGTTGCTCGCGGCTAGCGTTTAGAGCTTGAATTGATTCTTGAACGTGTGTGACTGGTTCGACTGTAGCGATCTGAGTGAGAATACTAGAAATCGAGCTAGCATCGGTTTCCAGACTTGGAGTAGGCGGATGTGGCGTGGATTGCTCCAAGGCTGTTAGTAATAAATCTAGTTCGGTACGGACATCAAGTGATGAGTCGATCTCGATCGAATCTGACTGATGTTTGCTGTCGATCTTCTTGAGATCGTTTCGATCGCCGTTATCATTTAGGATCTGTAAATTCCGATCGCGATCGCTAATATTTGTGATTTCGATCGCACTTAATGAGCGATCGTCTCCTACTACATCAAATCCAAGCTGTTGCTGGGTTGCCTCATCATATTCACTCATGAGATCGGGCGATTGCAGACGATCGTCTGCGGGATTTAATGTTAATTCAATGCTATCTGAACTTGGATGACTGCCATCTTGTGGAGTTGTGCGATCGAGATTGTGAGCTGAATTAGTCAAGTACTATACCTCCCAAGATTTCTAGTAATATCATCTACCATCTAATTGGGTATGTAACAACTCTATTAAATTGCTAAATATTATAACTGTTGAATAAATACTTCTAAATAGACTTTATGCTGAATTTTCAGTATAGCTAATATATCTCAAATGTATTAACAATGCTTAAAAAGCGGAAAGTTAGGCTGTTAGTGAGTCTAAAGGTATTAAAGCCGTAAATTAAATGAGTACAGCAGCACTCCCGATCTAAGACCCGATTTTTCATAGCGATCGCCAATTTACCCGTACTGTCTCGCCGCGCCCATCGCTAAGTTCCGATCTTCAGACCCAGCAGCACCAATCCAAAGACCACATAGTAGCCACTAGGTTCTCGTCTCACTAACATCTATAATGAGAGAAAATTGTCAAAATTATTGAAGATAGGTAATTATTGTGGCTGCTACCGTCCAATCGCCCGCTACAGCGCGTCGAGTTGTATTTCCGTTTACTGCTATTGTCGGGCAAGAGGAAATGAAATTAGCTCTGTTGTTAAATGTCATCGACCCCTTTATCGGTGGGGTGATGATCATGGGCGATCGAGGTACAGGTAAGTCTACGACAATTCGCGCACTAGCAGATCTACTCCCCGAAATCGATGTTGTGGCTGGCGATCCCTTCAATAGTCATCCCAGCGATCCCGATTTGATGAGCGAGGAATTGCGCGAGGAATTTCTGAGTACACATGCGACTTTTCCCGTCGCTACTAAAAAAGTGCCAATGGTGGATTTACCATTGGGAGCGACTGAAGATCGCGTTTGTGGCACGATCGATATTGAAAAAGCCCTTGCTGAAGGTGTCAAAGCTTTTGAACCAGGATTGCTAGCCAAAGCCAATCGCGGGATCTTGTACGTCGATGAAGTCAATCTCTTGGACGATCACCTCGTCGATGTCTTACTCGATTCGGCTGCTAGTGGCTGGAATACCGTCGAGCGGGAAGGGATCTCGATCCGTCATCCAGCGCGATTTGTCTTAGTCGGTTCGGGAAATCCAGAAGAAGGCGAACTCCGCCCTCAACTGCTCGACAGATTTGGGATGCACGCCGAAATTCGGACTGTCAAAGAGCCAGCTCTGCGAGTGCAAATCGTCGAACAGCGATCGGATTTCGACCAAAACCCCAACAAGTTTACCACTGAATATCAAGCCGAACAAGTACTTCTCCAGCAGCGCATCGTCGATGCTCAAACCAGACTCGCAAGTGTGTCGCTCGACTATGAGCTACGAGTGAAGATCTCCCAAGTCTGCTCTGAATGCGATGTAGACGGCTTACGCGGCGATATCGTCACTAACCGCGCTGCCAAGGCTTTAGCCGCCTTTGAAGGGCGCACAGAGGTCACTCTCGACGATATTCGCCGGATTATCGCGCTGTGCCTGCGTCACCGACTCCGCAAAGATCCCCTCGAATCGATCGATTCTGGCTATAAGGTAAATAAAGTCTTTGCGGAAGTATTCGGTGTAGAGTTGGCTGAAAAATAATCGCTCGATCGCAACTTCACAACAAAACTGGCTGCCATTGAGGAGCCAGTTTTTTTGTGTCAATGTCAAATTACCGATTTGGCAATATACTATTTTTTGCCAAATTTGCGCTTCTCAGTATGCCCAGCTTTTTGCTATCGGTAACATCTCGTGCCATCAGAAGGTAGATTGGGGTAGTTACAGGTCACTAGCCGCTCGGATTAGAATCACAATCTGCCTACTAATAGCTACTCCTGCTCATGAGATCGATCGCCGTCTGCTCGGTAAATCGAGTAAAAGGTCAATTGATGTCAGGATCGGTAATACCTACCTTGACTATAGAGTTACCCGCTCAAATTTCTAGCGTTTGGATGATGTTATTGGGTGAAAAGACAAGTTAGAGATGGGAGGTGGGGGTTGCAGCAACTCATGCAACATACCTGATAGTCAGCAATGCCAGATGATTGATTTAGCTACTCATTACTTCTGTCAGCAAAGCTTGGAGATCTGGCGTTGCCATTCGCGCGCCGGGAATCGTGACTAATTTAGCAGAAGCTAACGAACCCAACCGTCCGGCGGTTGCCCAATCCAGACCGTTGGTAATGCCATATAACAGACCACCAGCATACATATCGCCAGCGCCGACGGTATCGATCGCGTTAACGGGCACAGGGGCGATTTCAATTAATGTGTGACCGTCAAAGATTAGCGAACCTTTTGCACCGAGAGTAAGTGCAAAACTCTTGGACATAGTTTTTAAAAACTCGATCGCGCTGGTTAAATCCTGAGTACCAGCCATTTCCAATGCTTCACTCTCATTGGCAAATAACAGATCCACTCCAGTGCCGAGCATGTCGAGCAGTCCGGGTTTGAAGAACTTTGCCATATTTTGGTCGGAGAGAGTTAAGGCAACTTTTCGACCCGCATTGACGGCGATTTCTCTGGCTGCGATTGCCGCCTGTTTGCTAGTTTCGCCCGTAACTAGATAACCCTCGATATAAGTATAAGTGGAGTTGGCGATCGCGTCTGGCACTAGTTCGATGTCGGAGAGGCCAGAAGAAATCCCCAAGAATGTATTCATCGTCCGATCTGCATCTGGAGTTACAAACACCAGACATTTCCCGGTGATGCCATCGGCAGGGGGATGAGTTTTGAGATTGGTATCGACGCCGCACTCTAGTAAGTCGTTGAGGTAGTATTGTCCGGGTTCATCTTTGGCAACCTTGCAAGAGTAGAATGTCTTACCGCCAAATTGACTGATAGCGACGATCGTATTCGCACCGGAACCGCCACAGGTGCGCTTGCTGGCTGCACTACCCAGCCGCGCCAAAATTTTGTTCTGACTGGCTTCATCGAGGAGTGTCATCACACCTTTGTCGATGCCTAGTTCTACTAGTAGCTCCGGTGCGACTTCACACTCGACATCCAGTAGCGCGTTCCCTAGTCCATATACATCGTAGCGTGCCATAAAATCCCTCGTCTATAAAAGTATCGATCTCAGCGCGTAGCCCATCGATCGATGGTACCTTATCTGACGACCATAGCCGCGATCGCCGATCGATCTTGCTGGAATTTCACCAGTTGGGGGCACTTTCTTCGATGCAGACACCAAAAACCACTGAATGATTCTGCTAAAGTTAAAACAGATATTCGCGCTCAATCCTATGTCATACATTCGTTCCGATCTCGTTGGCTATTTCGATCGCCTCAAGCATCGACTATTATTATCGCT
>NZ_JANLWO010000722.1:0-7992 GCF_031364565.1 Chamaesiphon sp. OTE_20_metabat_361 | reverse complement strand
GGAAGCTACAATTAAGCTACGAGATGAGGCAAGAAGAAATAAGCAGAGGTAACTATACAGAAAAGGGAGTATTATTAAATACAATTGAAATCGAACAAAGAAAAGAAAGGGACTTGTTAAGGACACAGCATGTCCAGGAATTGGCAGAATTAAAAGTGGAACTTTTTCCAGAGTTCGATCGGTGGCAGCAACACAGAAGAGAAGTACAAAATTGGTCAAATGAGAATGGAGGTTTAGTAAATAGCGAGGATAAATAGGCGGACATTCCGTGCCGATCGCCCGAATACCAGCGCAGTTAAGATCGAGTTAGCAGATATTAGCTTTTGCTAGATTTGGTATGGCTAAAATACATTTATGGCAAACATCTCAAGCAAATTGCCACTTGCGATCTTTGAACCGATCGATATTTTCAAGCTTATTTTGAGGTAAAAATCGATTGACCTGCTAGGAATGAATCGTTCACGAAGTGTGGGCTTTGCCCAATCGTCGATCGGTACGCGATCGGCGCATTTTTGTCTAAACCATTTGTGACACCAGAAATGCTGTACATATTAGCAAATCTGGAACTCAATTAGTTTCAGAATTATGGCTCTCCCTTCTATAATTGGGTTAGTCCCAGTAGGGTGGCAGTTCCCACCAGCTAGGTTTCAGGCATTATTGATGATATAAATATTTATGCCGACCTATTCACTAGATTTTATTCGATAGCAATGCTTCAATCGTGACAGAACCGCCTTCTATTGCCTGAATCCGTAAATCATAGCCTCGCAACAATTGCATCCCAATCAAAGGCATGGTTTCTGACTCATTAATGTCGTTGGCGTAGCCGCGCCGAGAGGTAATCGTGCGATATTGCCCGTCCCAGATTACAACCACAATATAAACTTCAAAAATGCAAGAAGTTCCATCTCCCAATGCTGCGATATCGCGCCCTTTCCAAATTAGATCTAGAGACTCGATTGTACTAAAGGGAATAGTCAGGAAGCCCGAAAACCCCGTGTCAATTACTGCATCAACGAGTTGAGTTCTAGTATCGTTCTTCACCACGATCGGCAGAATTGCCTTGCAACTCTGAAACTGCATTAAACCCCAAAACGATGCAAACAGCTTTCTCGATCTCACTCCAGTAAGTAGCTAGGCGGAATTAAATGTAAGATGCCAGCCTTTTGCCCTCACCCCCAACCCCTCTGTCTTGACTGAAACGCACGCTGAAGCATACACCTCAGCGTGCGTTTTGTTGTATCGATATGGTTGGCATCTAGCTAGTTCAGGTCGTTGAAGGCATCTTGCGTAGTCAGATCGGCGATTGTCGCCTGCTGTGCAAGGTAGATTAGGTGTAGCTCGGCTAGTAATTGCTTGGCACGATCGATTTCAATACTTTGGAGTTGCCAGCAAAACATTGAATGAGCAAATTGTTTTTCAAAGGGCAAACTGTTCATTATTTTATTGCTTGTTTATTCTTCGCAGTTTTATGTTTTATGGCTTCCCGTCATATCGCTTGGGGTCTTTCTTTTGCTTCTTGGTTTCATCCAGTGGTGCTTTAGGTTTTTTGGTTTCTTTGTTGCCTTTTTTCTCTTTTGACATCACAGTTCTCCTTTTTTGGTAATAGTTTGCACGTTACTTAAGTAGCTGGACATCGCGACTTGCTTTCCACTCATCGACGCTCGATTGCACCTCTGCTTCTTTGTCCTCAAATTGGGTTTTGAGTTTGGCACGATAATCGTCGAATTCTTATTTCTTAGCTACTAGGCTGGCTTTGGCTTCATCGAAACTCGATGAAGAAAAAATTATGCTATTAAGTTGCCATCTGACATCAAAGCTTTTGTAGTCAACTACTTTGATATCGGATGGCAACTAAAATAACTATTCAGTGAATTTATAATGCGAATTTATTACCTTTCATGTTAAATCAAGATTGTGAAGATGGCGTGAGTAAAGTATTTTAAATCGGTTGCTATTTAAATGTATTTATTTAATGTTTAATTAATTATCTTCTGGCTTTCAATCGCTATTATTAATCGAAACTGTCATGTTTGTCTGTCTATATATAGAAAGATTTTAATGATAAAATTTCAATCCAATTTCACTCAAAAGGGGTAGACAAACCCAAAAATAATCTAAAAAAGCCCTCAATTTGATGAGAGCTTTATTTAAAACATAATTTGAAATAATTAGACTACACACTCAGCCTTTCCTGCATAGGATTTTAACCGCCCCATCCCCTGCTGTTCGCGGTCTTATAGTTCTTTGTGGTATTGTTGAATTACCAAGCAAGTATCAAATACAGATACTAGGCTAAGATTGTGAGGTTCTTGTGATCAAATATATCGATTTGCCGTAGCGGTAATCTATTCTTTTGTAATGGCGCAGATAGACATGCAAAAATGGACGGTACAGGACTCGAACCTGTGACAGCCTGCTTGTAAGGCAGGAGCTCTACCAACTGAGCTAACCGTCCGCGTTTTTAGTGCTTACCTAATATAACTGACATTAGAGATCGAGTCAAGTAGTCGCTCGGTAAATATCGAACATCGCCGAGTTGAGATTGCCGGGTGAGTGTCAGATCGGCACGGCGAGAGCCAAACTATCCCAAAATCGCAGTAGAACATATAGTAATCCGCACATAAGTTGTGGTAGTAATAGTTAGGATCGATACCCACTCGCCGCGATCGGTACAGCGCGATCGAGTACATTTGGTTGCGCTAACTATGATTGAAGATCGCTAAGTTGCGTGGGGCTGTCCGATTGCTCCGTGGCAACCCAGAATCTGGCTGGTACTTGCGAGCCGAGCCAACCATCCGATCGAGATTCTAGATAGCTGCTAAAGAAATGCGTATTGCTTTATTTACCGAAACTTTTTTACCAAAAGTCGATGGAATTGTCACTCGACTCAAACATACGATCGAGCAACTGCAACGCCAAGGCGATGATGTCTTAGTTTTTTGTCCGGCTGGGGGACTGCAATCCTACCAGGGGGCGAAGATCTATGGCTTGTCTGCTTTTCCCTTACCACTATATCCAGAGTTAAAATTAGCCCTACCGCGCCCGGAAATCGGCCAACAATTGGCAAAGTTTCAGCCCGATCTGATCCATGTCGTCAATCCCGCCGTTTTGGGATTAGCGGGCATTTTTTATGCCAAATCGATGCGGATTCCGCTGGTGGCTTCCTATCATACGCACTTACCCAAATACTTGCAGCACTACGGACTGGGGCTGCTAGAGGGCTTGCTGTGGGAGTTATTAAAAGGGGCGCACAATCAAGCAGAATTAAATCTGTGTACTTCCAATGCGATGGTGGGGGAACTGCGATCGCGGGGGATCGAGCGGGTGGACTTGTGGCAGCGGGGTGTAGATACCGAGACTTTTCACCCAGCTAAAGCGACCGATCGAATGCGGGATTATCTGAGCCAAGGTGCGCCAGCAAGCCCGCTGTTGCTGTATGTGGGTAGATTAGGTGCGGAGAAGGAAATCGAGCAGATCGCGCCCGTTTTAGCCGCAATTCCGGGCGCAAGACTGGCGATCGTCGGCGATGGCCCCCATCGCGCTCATTTGGAAAGCTATTTTGCCGGGACGCCGACGCACTTTGTCGGTTATTTGGGTGGCGAACAACTCGCGGCGGCTTATGCTGTTGCCGATGCGTTTATTTTTCCCTCGCGGACGGAGACGCTCGGGCTGGTACTGCTCGAAGCGATGGCGGCTGGCTGTCCGGCGATCGCCGCCCGATCGGGTGGGATTCCGGATATCATTACCGATGGGCACAATGGTTATTTATTCGATCCGCAAGATCCGCACGGCGCGATCGTGGCAACTCAAACCCTATTTTCTTCACCAGCCCATCAGCTCCAGCTCCGCGCTAATGCTCGATCTGAAGCCGAACGCTGGGGCTGGGCAGCAGCGACACAACAGTTACAAAAATATTATCAGCAGGTGTTGGGTTAGCTCGCGGGGAGATGGGAGTAGGGGAGTAGGGGAGTAGGGGAGTAGGGGAGTAGGGGTGTAGGGGTGTAGGGGTGTAGGGGTGTAGGGGTGTAGGGGATACTGGGAGACTGGGAGCTATGGAAGTCGTAATTACCTCTTACCTCTTACCTTTTACCTTTTACCTTTTACCTCTTACCTCTTACCCCTATCCCCTATTCCCCCGCCTCATCATTGTCGCCTGGAAGGGTCTGTGCCCCGATTCCTAGCTGTTTTTTAGTCCGTTTGAGGTCTTTCCAGAGGCTTTTGATTTGCTTGTAGGATTCCTCTGGAGTCAGCTTGCCAGCAGTCTCCAGGCTACAAATAAAGCTGATTTTTTGGGTGAATTCTTGTAAGTTGCTATTGAAGATCAGGTGTTCGGGTGTAAAATCACCGTTGTAGCGGTTGTTTTGATATAAAAAGAAGTCGCTCTTTTTTGACATTAATATTGCGTCCTAGTCGCTGCGATACAATTATAAATGACTAATTTCGACTGATGCTAGCACTATTACGTGCAGCAACTCGAAAAACTGCGAATCGATCGGCGATCGCTCATTGGCGTACTCGTGCTGACTTTGACTGAGCGTAGCCGTTGGCGACAGCCTGCCGTAGCGGCGCGTGAGCCGGAGGTTCCCTCCGGCGTAGCACGCGACAAGACAGGCACAGTAGCGTAGTCGAGAACGAGAATCACCAACCGATCGCCCAACAATTCAATCTAGATCCTCAGCGCCGAGCCAGAGCTGAATTTGTGCCGATTTTAACCTTTTTTCGACATCAGGCGATCGAAGTAGGCACATTGGATACTAAGATCTAAAGATTGACTATTGACAAGTACTTATAAATTGCTACTAATTTCTACAAAGAATTTAGTAATGTCCCCATAATTCTAACTATTTCAGCATGAATTGTCATCCACAAGTTTACGAAGGTAAAGCAAAAATTCTCTACGCTACAGACGATCCAGAGATATTATTAGCTTACTTTAAGGATGATGCGACTGCCTTTAATGCCCAAAAACGCGGGACGATCGTCGGTAAAGGTGAGATTAACTGTCAAATTGCGGCACACTTATTTCGCTCGATCGAGTCGCACGGGATTGCCACTCATTATATCGACTGTCCCTCAAATCGGGAGATGCGCGTCAAAGCGGTGCAAATCATCCCCCTCGAAGTAGTCGTCCGCAACATTGCAGCAGGCAGCCTGTGTCAACAGACTGGCATCGAGTTAGGGACGGTGTTACCGCAACCTTTGGTAGAATTTTATTATAAAAATGACGGTTTAGGCGATCCGCTGCTAACGCGCGATCGCTTGCTGCTGATGTCATTAGCAACGCCAGCACAGATCGACATTCTCCAGACGCGGGCGGTGGCGATAAATACCCTCCTCCAGCACTTTTTCGAGCAGTGTGGGATTACTTTAGTGGATTTCAAAATCGAATTTGGGGTAGACAAGCACCAGCAAATCTTATTAGCCGATGAAATCAGCCCGGATAGCTGTCGGTTATGGTTGACTGGGGAACCCGATCCCGATTTACGAGTCTTAGATAAAGATCGGTTCCGCCGCGATCTGGGTAACATCGAGGATGCTTACCAACAAGTTTTAGCCAGAGTTCTAGGAGTCAAAGAGTAGAGTTCGGTGGGCAGAATATTTAGATCCAATTATCTACTATCGCGATCGACGCTAACCGCTATTTACTATACAAACCACATGAATCAATTTAAATTAGTTCTAGTTATTACTGCTGCGACGATCGCCCAAATTGCCAGTACTGTGCCTGCAACTGCCCAATCAACTCAAATTCTCCAACGCAGCGGCTACAAAAACGCCAAAATATTACCCCCAAGCAGTTTGACTGGGCAATCGAACCAGCTCGTCGCTCCAGATTTGCAGCGAGTTGTCGCCACCGATATCCCGACTGCCAAAGATCTCATCGCCCAAACCAAGCGCAAAACTCGCAAACCCACCAAGCCCAAAGCCAAACCCAAACCGACGAAAACTACCCAGATCGCACCGACTACCCCAGCGCCACAGAGTCAGCAACCAGCCACCCCAGCTCCCAACCAAAAACAGGTCATAGTTTCCGATATCATCATCAGAAATCCCCAGGGTGCGCTTGAGCCAGAACTCGAATCCAAAGTTCGGCAAGTGCTCACAGTCAAACCCGGACAACCGACCACCCGCGAGCAACTAGAGCAAAATCTCAACGCGATTAAAGCTTTGGGTGCCTTTTCAGCAGTCGAGATCGTCCCCGAAGACACGAGCAAAGGCGTGAAACTGAGCTTCCTAGTGACACCATACGGCACGCTCAGCCAAGTCCAAATCCGCACCCTCCCAGCCAATAGCAGCAGCGTATTGAAACAGGAGGACATCGATAAGTTATTCCAGCCTCAGTATGGCAAAAAGTTAAATGCGGTCGAGCTGCAAGCCGCCATCAAACAATTAAATCAACTCTACCAAGAACAGGGCTATAACCTGGCGCAAGTAGTTGATGTCGAAGAACTCGGTGCTGATGGCAAGCTGACTCTGGTAATTGCTGAGGGTTTGATTGAAGATGTCCAAGTGCGGTTTATCAACAAAGAAGGTTCGCTAGTAGACGACCAGAAAAAACCGATCGGCGGATCGACGCGCCCCTTTATTATCACTCGCGAAGCGGAGTTAAAAGCGGGTAAAATTTTCAACCGGAATACGATTCAAAAAGATCTGCGACGGATTTATGGCTTGGGGTTATTCGATGATGTCCGCGTCTCTTTTGCCCCCGGTAGCGATCCGGCAAAAGTAATCTTGCAACTGAATGTCATCGAGCGAAAAACAGCTAACATCCTGGCTGGGGGCGGTATTAGCTCGACCAGTGGCTTGTTTGGGAGTGTCAGCTACAACCAACTAAATATCGGCGGTAACGCTCAAAAATTAGGTGCGGAAGTTCAGATCGGCACGCGATCGGATGTCCTATTCGACGTGAATTTCACCGACCCGTGGATTGCCACCGACCCCAACCGCACATCTTATACCGCCAATCTGTTCCAACGTCGATCGACTTCTCTCGTATTTGATGGCGGCACAAATCCCGGTTATATCCCTGGAACCACCGATATCCCCCGGATTCGGCGTCAGGGAGGCGGGATTACCTTCAGTCGTCCGCTCAATGGCGATCCCTTTAGCGATAGTGCTTGGCGCGGTTCCCTGGGCGTGCAGTATCAACGGGTAGCAATTCAGGATGTCGGCGGGGGTGCGATCGTGCCTATAGATACCCGAGGTGGCGATCTGAGCTTTAGTAAAACCGGACAGGACGATCTGCTGATGGTGCAGCTCGGCGTCACCCAAGATTTACGCAATAGTTTCACAGATCCGACCCAAGGTACCCTACTCAAACTCGGACTAGATCAGTCAGTGCCAGTGGGTTTGGGTAATATCTTCATGACCCGCGCCAGAGCGAGTTTTACCAACTACACTCCCGTAAGCTTGATTAATTTTACCCCCGGCTCGCAAGCGTTGGTGTTCAACATCCAAGGCGGCACGATCTTAGGAGATTTACCACCCTATGAAGCGTTTAGTTTGGGCGGCACTAGCTCCGTGCGCGGCTATGAAGATGGCGATGTGGGTTCGGGACGTAGTTATGTCCAAGCTACTGCCGAATACCGTTTCCCCCTCATTTCGATCGTCGGTATTGGCATCTTTGCCGACTACGGTACCGATTTGGGTACGGGCAGTAGCGTTCCAGGCAATCCCGCCGGATTGCGTGGTAAACCAGGCAATGGTTTTGGCTACGGAGCAGGGCTGCGGGTGAATTCCCCCATCGGGCCGATTCGGATCGATTATGCCCTCAATAACCGCGCGGAAACGCGGATTCAATTTGGAATCGGGGAGAGATTCTAATCTAGGGACTTCGTTTTCGGTGGGCTTACCCCCCAACCCCCCATATAAAGGGGGGCTTTTGCTCCCTCCCCTGCTTGGTGCGCTAAACCGTCGGGAAACCCGACGAGCGCGCATCCGCTTTATAAGGGGAGGGCTGGGGTGGGGTAACACGGACTACGCAGCAAC
>NZ_JANLWO010000661.1:0-1919 GCF_031364565.1 Chamaesiphon sp. OTE_20_metabat_361 | reverse complement strand
GTAAACTTCCATGTCAGTTAATCCCCCAACTGCTCGCTCCAGTCTGCGTAAGTCGTGGTTAGAGATTACGGCAGTTACCGCTTGGGGTATTTTGCTGCTCAAATACGCGATCGATGGTACGCTCTACATTCTGATCCATCCCAGCTATTACCCACTAGTCACGATTACAGGCGGCTGCCTACTCGCGATCGGGCTATGGCAGAGCTGGCGACTCTATCGCGGTAAAATTGTCGCACCGCCAGAACTGCACAGTAGTTTACTACCACCAGTTATTACCACCATGTTACTCTTGGGTACCGCGATCGCGGGATTGATTATTACCCCCAAAATATTTACTAGTCAAGCCGCAATTCAGCGCGGAGTGACTGGTGAATCGGTAACAGTCACCCGCAGCCAAACCCAAGCCTTCCGTACCAACGTCCGATCGGAATCCAAAACCTTGGTAGATTGGGTCCGAACGCTCAATAATTATCCCGAACCCGACGCCTATCTGGGTCAAAAAGCCAATATCAACGGCTTTATCTTCTACTCCAAAGAACTCCCACCGAACTACCTGATGCTATCGCGATTCGTGATTACCTGTTGCGCCGCAGATGCCTACCCAGTCTCAATGCTAGTCAAGTTCAACGGTACTCGCGAAACCTATTCCCAAGATAGCTGGCTCCAAGTCAAAGGCACCGCGATCGTCGAAACCTTTGCTGGTAGCCGTCAATTAGTCATCGAAGCTAATGAACTCAAGTCTATCCCCGCGCCGAAGAATCCTTATCAGGAGTAGATGGGAGATGGGAGATGGGAGATGGGAGATAGTAGAGGACAGGAGTTAGTGACTATCGATATTACCTCTTACCTATTACCTCTTACCTCTTACCCCTATTACCTCTCCCATCTCCCATGAACTCTAGCAAACCATCACAACCGATCGATCGCATTGCCATCATTTGGATGGTGGGATTGAGTATGGCGATCGCGATTTTATTGTGGAGTGGCGATCGTACGTTGCCGCAAGTCCGCGACTTCAATTGGCAAAACCGACGGATTGGGGCGGATGACATCGCCTTTACCTTGACTTTCAACCGCCAGATCGATCGACCGACTGTTGCCAAGCAACTCCAAATTACGCCGCCACTGCCGGGGAAAATTAGCTGGGCGGGGTCTAGAATGGCATATACGCTGACTAATCCAGCTCAATATGGCAAGACATATCAAGTCAGTCTCCAAGGGGCTAGAGAGCTAATTGGGAAGACTAGCGGTAAGGAAATCGTGCCATTTAGCGGCGAGTTTCAGACGCCAGATCGAATGTTTGCTTATATTAGCAGCGGCACGACCGATCGCGGTCGGATTGTTATTTACAATTTCCAAACTAAAACCTCCCAAATTGTCACTCCTGAAAATTTAGTAGTGACAGATTATAAGCTCGATCGCAATAGCCAAAAAATCGTTTTTACCGCTACCGATCCTCAAACTTTGGCAAATGGGCAACCCGCAATTTCCAGTCAGCAAGTCTATAGTATTACGACCGGACTTCCCCCGCGCGACCTCAGTCTCGATGCGTCACCGGAGCTGCTGCGCCAACGGCAAATTGTCACTCCTGGCAAAGCTGAATTAGTCCTCGACAGTCGCGAGTATCAAAATGTCAAATTCGATCTCTCCCCCGATGGAAATAAAGTCGTCGTCCAAAGAGTGAATCGAAAAAAGCCCAGTGACTTTGCCTTGTGGGTTGTCACTCTAGACAAATCTGCCGCTCCGCTCAAACTCAGACAAAGTGGTGATTTTGCCATTACCCCAGATAGTAGCGCCGTCGCCGCCGCCGTCGAACAACAAGGGATTTCGATTTTACCCTTGACACCAACCCCAGGTAATAACCTAGACTTTTCGCCAGAATTTAGCAGTGTTCTGGGCTTCGCTACCGATGGTACTGC
>NZ_JANLWO010000545.1:0-2738 GCF_031364565.1 Chamaesiphon sp. OTE_20_metabat_361 | reverse complement strand
GTCAATCTGCGGTGTCGATCTTCGCTATTGCAAATGGCTTTCTCTCACCAAATCGAATTAGCCGGATTATCGATCGCCCCCATTGCCAATCCCGCGCTACCATTAATTACCGACGATCGATCTTTGGTAACTTTTACGCCATATCTGATTTGGATTGCCACCGACGATCGCATTCCACCCCAAGCGCGAGCAAAAATCGATTTCTCGATTAACCCGATCGAATTGCGATCGACTGTCGATGCCATCCTGCGGGGAGAATCTGGGAACATTACCACCACTCCCAATCTAGAATCTCCACCACTTTCAGAACGCGAACGGGAAATTATCAATCTTTTATGCGCGGGATTACGCGATCGAGATATTGCAGCTCGATTGATTGTTAGTGAAAGTACGGTCAAGTTTCATATCAATAATATTCTTACCAAACTCAAAGCTAAAACTCGTTTTCAGGCATTGTATCAGGCGATGATTAAAGGGTTAGTATGATATTTAAATAAAGAGTAATAGCTCGTCAAATCTAGATGGTGGGCAGTGCCCACCCTACTACTACTCTACTCAGCATTAATAAAAAAGAAATGTAGTGTGGGCAATGCCCACAGACCACTTATAGCCGAAGCAAAAAGAATTTAAACTGCTCGATCGATTACCTACTGCGAACGCGATATTTTCAAAAATCGTTCGCGTAGCATGCCTTAGACAATCGACGTGAATTAGCATAAACATTAATATTACTAAATCGATAATTTTGCTTGTGGGCAGTGCCCACCCTATTATTCTGCATTAATAAAAAAGTAGATAGTTACAACAAAAATAATGTCTGAAGTGGCAATGATAAATCTATTGATTTCGATAGGCGATCGAGCTAGATCGAGTCTCAGATCTCATCTAACCCAAAAAGAATAGACAAATCACTAGACTTAGGGCTTTTCGTAGTCACAAATACAAACTTGGCTCGATCGAAACCCTAGTCTGACTGTATAGCCTCACACTATTATCGGCAAAGTTTTATGAGCGATCGATATCCAGTCATTATCATCGGTGGCGGACAAGCTGGACTATCTATAAGTTATTGTCTCAAACAGCGCGGCATCGAGCATATTATCTTTGAACAGCAGCAGATCGGGCATGAATGGCGATCGAGACGCTGGGATAGTTTTTGTTTGGTGACTCCTAATTGGCAATGTCAACTTCCTGGCTATCCCTATTCTGGTAACGATCCTGATGGGTTTATGGTTAAAGATGAGATCGTCAAATATCTTGAAGGCTATGCGGCGAGCTTCAATCCACCGCTGAAAGAAGGCGTGACGGTGCATAAAGTCAAGCAGACGGAAAATGGCTTATTTGCCGTTAGTACCTCGATCGGTGAGTATACAGCCGATCGAGTCGTTATCGCGGTTAGCGGCTATCATACGCCCAAAATTCCGCGTCTGGCGGAACGTTTACCCGCCTCTATTTATCAATTGCACTCTTCGACGTATAAGAATCCCGAATCATTGCCGTCTGGGAGCGTATTAGTGGTGGGTACGGGACAATCTGGCTGTCAGATTGCCGAAGATTTGCATCTGGCGGGGAGACAAGTACACTTGTGTGTCGGTGGCGCACCGCGATCGCCACGTCTATATCGCGGTAAAGATGCGGTAGAATGGCTCGATCGGATGGGATATTACGATCTCTCAATTGACGAACATCCGAAGAAAGAAACGGCGCGTAGTAATACCAATCATTATCTCACCGGACGCGATGGCGGACGCGAAATTGACTTGCGAAAATTTGCTTTGCAAGGGATGAAATTGCATGGGAGATTGCGATCTATTGATGAAGGTATCTTAGAGTTTCAGGATGATTTAAGCCAGAATCTCGATCGAGCGGATGCAGTTGCGGCAAATATCAAACAAAACATCGATCGCTTTATCGAACAAGAGCAGATCGAAGCACCAATCGAACCCCCATATATTCCCGTTTGGCAACCGGAGCATCCAGAATTAAGTTTAGATCTAGCAGCAGCTAATATTCAGACAGTAATTTGGTCTACAGGCTTTCAAACTGACTTTAGTTGGATCGATTTGCCAGTATTTAATGGTAGTGGTTATCCCCATTACGCTCGCGGTATTACTAATCTACGCGGTTGTTATTTTATCGGTCTTCCGTGGCTGTACACTTGGGGTTCGGGCAGGTTTTCGGGTGTGGCGCGCGATGCTACATACCTTGCCGAACATATCGCGATCGATAAGAAAGTGTCTACTGCTGGCAATTGGAGTATCGTCAATGAATTTTTATTGGGTTCGTAGTTTAGGCTACAACTCTGTTTAAAACCTAGCGATTTAGATAGTTAAAACGATTTGCTACTAGACATTTTAACGATCGACATAGAACTGACTATCGATCGCGTTAGATCTCCTAACTCCGTATGTATCGATACAAAAGCAGTATTCGATCGAACGGTAGTGTGGTGTCAATCTTGACAACCAGAACGGAGTAAATCGTCATGCCAGAAGTTACTATACCCGCTCACAAGACTGGTGATTTTCTTGTTGATTATGAAGAAAAAGTCTTCCCCGATGTCCAAGCCGAACCTGGTGAGAAAGCGTTAGTGACATTTCACACGGTGGCATTTGAGGGATCGATCGGGTTGGTGAATTTATTGCAAGCCACCCGTTTGAAAAAGAAGGGTTTTGATACTTCAATTTTACTCTATGGCCCTGGGGTAACTTTAGGATTGCAACGGGGTTTTCCCAAGT
>NZ_JANLWO010000656.1:0-5702 GCF_031364565.1 Chamaesiphon sp. OTE_20_metabat_361 | reverse complement strand
CCAAATTTATTGAGATCCTTGGCTAAATAACTCCGTCCAAATCCGCCGCGTCCAAGTTCGCGGACGATCTCATAACGATTGCCGAGGATATTACCTGGCGCGAGTAAGGATGACTCTAGCATAGAAGGACTGGGTAATGGGATCGCGATCGGCTTAAATTAAATAAGGTGCCGAGGTTAGGCTAGATGTTCCCACTTTGGATATTATCTGTGATTATAATACCATTGGACTGAATAGGCGGGATTCTCTTGCGCTTTAGACTCGATCGCGATTTACAGATAGGATTAAATATCTATTGAGCCAGTAGCTGTACGTCCAGTTCTAAAAGTTCGGCTACTTCTTGAATACTCATGCCTTTTTTCAATAGTTTAGGCGCAATCTCCAGCTTAATCTCTTGCTTTGCTTGCTGATAAAGTTCTGTGTTTTTAGATATTTCTGAGCCTAGATTAGCTGACTCGGCTAGAATATCTGCTGGCAAAGGATCGTCAAAGTCTGGAAAAATAATTATTTTGCCTTTGTCTTGCCCAGGAACACGAGGTAGATTTGATTTTGGGGTTGGATTAATTCGATCTACTGGAAGGTCGGATTCTGAGATTCGATCGTCTTGTTGCTTTTCTGAATCTTCAGTGAAAAGATAAGGCGAAGATTTTCGCAGATTTTCTAAGAACTCTTCTGGTGTAACAGTTTTAAAGTGATCGGTGATGATTTGTTTGAATTTCTCAGGGTTCATTGGCATTGGAATCTCTCCTTAACCTTGGTATATAAAAGAGTGTTCGATTAAATCTAATTTTATAACTGAGATTTGAACGTGAGTCTTATCACAAATAGCTGAGTTTGGAAAGATTGGATGTCCTTCAACAAATGCAGAACGAATCAACCCAAGTGAGTCTGGTTCAGAAGATCGCTCGATAGTACTAATAAGATAATCAAAGAAAGCACAATCTAGATAACGCTTGCCAGGTATATCTGGGTTCTGTGTTGGCAAACTCTTTCCCGTTTGTTGGTATACCTCAATAAATTTATTATAACTGTCCATCCAAAAATTAGTATTGTTGGTATCTGGCATATCCAACAGATCGAGACATGTGCTATCCAGTCTCAGCCTGGATTTGATTACGGCTGGCTCCTGGCTATACATTTTCTGTGCCCAATGTAACGCATGATTGGGTGCATCCTGCCAGAAATAAACCCCCGTACCCAGCCAATCATAGCCATTTGTGCTGGGTTGAAAACCTTCGGCAATAATTTTGTCGGCGCGACTGCGGCTGGTGCCATGATATCCATTTACCCAAATCGTATCGTTTGAATCGTCGTTACTACTCGTCATCCCTGAAAATCGATCGATATTTAGTGCTTTAGTTCTGGCAATCTTACCACCCGAAAACATCACTCGATCGACCTTCCATGATATTAATTAAGTCAAAATACTTCCTCCCATCAGTTTTTGAAAACGATAATCTAACTCCGCCTTCAATCGGGGTGATTGGCTCAGATCTTTATCTTGCAAAATGACTTTTTCTGCTGCATCTCGCGCGATCGACAACACTTCGCCATCCTCTGCTAAACTAGCTAAGGCAAAATCTGCCATCCCCGATTGACGGGTGCCTAAAACCTGCCCAGGGCCGCGTAATTGCATATCCATCTCGGAGATCCAAAAACCATCTTGGGACTGTTCTAGCACCTGTAGGCGTTGCTTGGCGTTGCTCGAACTGCTACCGCTCATCAGGAGGCAGTAGGAACGATGTTCGCCGCGTCCGACGCGTCCGCGTAACTGGTGGAGCTGGGATAAGCCGAAGCGTTCGGCGTTTTCGATGAGCATGACGGTGGCGTTGGGGACATCTACGCCGACTTCGATGACGGTGGTGGAGACGATAATTTGGGTAACATTATCGCGAAATGCACTCAGAGCGGCATCTTTATCTGCCGAAGCCATGCGTCCGTGAAGCAAGCCGACTTGATATTGGGGGAAGACTTCGGTGGCTAATCGTGTATGTTCCTCGGTGGCGGCGCGGAGATCGAGTTTTTCGGACTCTTCTACGAGGGGGAGGACGACGTATACCTGTCTCCCCAGGGCGATTTCGCGGTGCATGAGTTCGTAAACTTGGCTGCGCTGGCGGCTATTGACAGCGTTGGTTTGAATCGGCTGTCGTCCAGCGGGTAGTTCGTCAATCTGGCTCACGTCTAAATCGCCGTGGAGGGTGAGGGCGAGGGTGCGGGGGATAGGTGTGGCTGTCATCGTCAAGACGTGTGGCTGGGAGCCTTTTTGCTGGAGTCGAGCACGCTGGAAGACGCCGAAGCGATGTTGTTCGTCGATGACGACTAAACCGAGGTTGCGGAAATTGACCTTATCTTGAATTAAAGCATGTGTGCCGACGGCGATCGAGAGTTCGCCTGTTTCGAGTTCGCTATATATTTGTCTCCGTTTGGCGGCTTTGGTGGAGCCTGTCAGGAGTTCGACGGGGAGATGAAGGAGGTTAAACCAGCCGACGAGTTTGCGATAGTGTTGCTCGGCGAGGACTTCGGTGGGAGCCATGAGTGCGGTTTGATAGCCGGATTGGATGGCGGCGAGAATTGCCATGACAGCCACGACGGTTTTACCTGAGCCGACATCACCTTGTACTAACCGATTCATCGGTGCGGGTTGTTGGATATCTTCTAAAATCTCACTCACGACTCGCTGTTGAGCATTTGTGAGTTGGAATGGTAATAGTTCTCTAAATCTGTCGATTAATATTCCTGTCGGTTTGATGATGGTTTGAGTATGAGTCTGGCGCATCAAATGGCGGCGTTGGAGGAAGCCTAATTGGAGATAGAAAAACTCATCAAAAACCAATCTCCGCCGCGCGGCTTCTTTGGTATCGCTATCTTCAGGGAAATGAATATTTTGAATCGATGATGCTAATTCCATCAAGCCATACTGCTCGCGGACGACTTTGGGTAAGGGATCTTTTAATAGTCCTGCTGCTGGCAAAACTGTCATGACAGCTTCACGAACGATATCGGCAGATACACCTTCTATTAAGGGGTAAACTGGCAAGACGCGCCCAATTTTGAGCGAAGAAATACTCGCTTCACTATCTGCTAATACTTCTATTTCGGGATTATCTAAATTGATGCCATATTTCCCCTGCTTGACTAATCCCGATGCGGCAATCCAACTGCCGACGGGATATTTGCGCTTGAGTGATTCTTGCCAGCCGCGATTGCTGTAGCGAGTCCCGGCATAAAAGCGACTGATTTTGAGGCTACCAGTTTCATCTTTGATGGTAATTTCGAGGACATTGAGTTTCTTGTTTTTAGGACTGGTAAAGAAGTTAATCTTGCGAATAATCCCCACCAGCGTCACGGTGGTACCTGGCTCTAGCTCGATGATATTTATCTGCTTGGCATAATCGATATGATCGCGCGGATAGTAATACAGAACATCTTTGACAGTTAATAATCCCAATCGAGCCAGAATTTCGGCTTTGCGAATTCCTAATTGGGGAATATCGCGTAAGTAGCGATCGAGTGTTAAATTAGTGTCACTTTGAACCGTGGGAATTGTCGCAGGTGAAAGTTTAGGAATACTTGCTGGGCTGGAAATAATCTTTCTAGGTACTTCACTTACCTGGGGCGAACTAACTGGTTGATGACTGATTTCAAGACTGGCAACTTGTTGAGCAACTGTCAAAAATTGACTGGCTTTAGCAATTAATAACTTCCGTTCGCTCAGGGTCAGATCGTGATATTTAGCAAATTCAAAAGCTAATTCGCGCCAATGTTGACGATCTTTAGCACTAACATGAGTTGGTGGTTTGCCAAAACTCAAACATAAAAATTCACCGAAGCGATACTGTTGCCCCACTAAATCGGTATAACCATATTCTGCCTCGATCGCGAGCGCTTTTTGAATTCTTGACCAATCTGGTTCTTCGGACATCTATCTGCCAAAAAGTAAATGATAATCGAGTACTAATCACCGCAGTTATCCATCTTAGCTCAAATATCGACGATCGTTCGAGATCGATGGTAACTGCTAGCTTTCAAACCAACTATTTCGCCAAGCTGATTCAGCTTCGGCAATTTTTAGTTCTTGTTGTTTTTGAAGATACTCCCGGCGAAGCAGCTTGACTTTATCGACGATGCGATCGATATTTTTCCGCAAGCTTAAGACATTGACTTCCGAGAATTCAACTTCTGTCAAACGTAAATAAACACTATGAATTTGCACTATCTGCGGAAAATCATCACCCTCAGCATCGAGAGCGATCGAGACAGATCGATCGGTACCATTACTAACAATCGCTCGATCGCTAGTAGAGTCTTCAAATTCCTGCTCGTCCGGCTCTTGCTCGATTAAAATACTTAATAAATTAGGGATATTTACATTGCTTTCGCCCTGACGATCGGCTTGAGCGCTTGCTTCTAAAATTGGCTTAGGAATCGTCGCTGGCATGATCCGAGCCTGCTGCAAGAGCAAATTTACTTTATAAGAAATCTCTTTCAAACTATGCGCGATTTCTGATTCTAAGTTTTGCTGCCAAGTAGATAAAGAAGTTGGCGTGGCAAACCAATCGATCGGCATAATGGGGATAGAAGTTAGTTCCCCAGTTGGCTCATCATCATTATCAACCCGAGCCGATGAGTCGATCTGAACGACTAAATTGGCGATCGCATTACTAATTACCCGCTGCAAAGTTTTGAGCAATTGCGATCGCTGATTGTAATTTAATTTCAAGAAAGCATCTGGATAACAATTGGTACATAAATAATAACAACTCTGAATCGACTGTTGCTTGAGTGTCGGTGCTAAAGCCGCAAAATAACTTTGATAAGCAGCAGTTAGTTCCGTGCCGAGATTACTACTGGCTGTCTGCAAATGATGTAAATCTTGTCCGACTTGTTCGATCGATCTTGCCATATGGGGGAATAGGGAATAGGGGATAGGGGATAGCGGGAGAGATGCGCGAAAAGCCGACTTTTCGCGCAGCGTCTCCTTGGGAGAGGGTTTAGCGTGTCAAGACAAGCAGCAAATAGGGTTTAACTAGATAGACTCAAACCGATCTAGATACATTGTCTCGATCGGAAATGTCATAAAATGGGTGACGACGATACATCGATGTATGAATAAATTTGGTTTGCGGGGCACTTGTCATACCCAAAATCTGCCCCATATTGTCAGCCATTCGGTTAGAATAATGTTCCGAGCCAGAGACAAACAGAGCTGCTCATGAGTCGATCGAGCGTCGGCAATATTGCTATGTCCGATCCCTCTCCACCAAGCTCCCCAACTCCTGCAATCATAACCCTCAAAAACATGTCTGTCATTACTTTAGATCCCAACACTCAAAGCACTACTACCCCATTACTAGGCTTGAGTTTAGCAGAATTGACCGCCTGGGTGCAGGAGCAAGGACAACCAGCTTATCGGGGCAAACAACTATACCAATGGATTTACCAACAAGGTGCCAAATCCCTGGCTGATATTACCGTATTTTCTAAGCAGTGGCGCGAGAGTGTCAAGGATACACCGATCGGTCGATCGACAATCCAGCATCGGGCAGTTTCTAATGATGGTGCGATCAAATACTTACTCCAGCTTCAGGATGGGCAAATCGTCGAAGCAGTCGGGATTCCCACCTCTAAACGGCTGACAGTCTGCGTCTCCTCTCAGGTAGGCTGTGCGATGGCTTGTACCTTCTGCGCGACGGGGAAGGGGG
>NZ_JANLWO010000627.1:0-2191 GCF_031364565.1 Chamaesiphon sp. OTE_20_metabat_361 | reverse complement strand
AAATAGCTAGCGCATGACTAACTCTATTCCACTTTCGTATCCAGGATTCAAAAGCCACTCAATCCGAGATGGTTACAACATACCAAGGGATGAACAAATGTCTGAAGGTATCACTTTTAGCAACGCCGCTCGGATCAAAGTAATTGGCGTGGGCGGCGGCGGCAGCAATGCGGTAAATCGGATGATTGCCAGCGATATCGAAGGCATCGAGTTTTGGACGATGAATACTGACGCGCAAGCTTTATCCCACTCCGATGCAACGCGGCGGATTCAACTAGGTCAAAAACTCACCCGAGGACTCGGTGCTGGTGGCAATCCCGCCATCGGTCAAAAAGCTGCTGAAGAATCTCGTGAAGAAATCGCGCACGCTCTCGAAGGAGCAGACCTCGTTTTTATTACGGCTGGAATGGGAGGTGGAACTGGCACGGGTGCAGCCCGCATCGTGGCAGAAGTTGCCAAGGAAATGGGTGCTCTGACTGTCGGTGTTGTCACGCGTCCCTTCACCTTTGAAGGACGTCGGCGCACCAACCAAGCAGAAGAAGGGATTAGTGGACTGCAAAGCCAAGTTGATACCTTAATTATCATTCCCAATGATAAACTGCTCCAAGCGATCAACGAGCAAACCCCCGTCCAAGAGGCATTTCGGATTGCAGATGACGTACTGCGATCGGGTGTACAAGGCATCTCGGATATTATCACTATCCCGGGGCTGATCAACGTTGACTTTGCCGATGTGCGCACGGTAATGGCTGACGCTGGTTCGGCACTGATGGGCATTGGTGAAGGCTCGGGCAAATCTCGCGCGCGGGAAGCCGCTATTCAGGCAATTACTTCGCCACTACTCGAATCTTCGATCGAAGGTGCGCGCGGGGTCGTCTTGAACATCACTGGGGGTGCGGATATGACCCTGATTGAAGTCAATACCGCTGCGGAAACGATTTACGAAGTTGTCGATCCCAATGCGAATATTATCTTTGGTGCGGTAATCGATCCGCAGATGCAGGGCGAAATGCGAATTACGGTGATTGCGACCGGATTTACAGGCGAGATTGCCGAACCCAGCAGCCGTCCTCGGGCAGCCAGCGTACCTGCCCGCACGAATCCAGCGCCTCAATCCGAACCGCGCAAACAAACGAATGAGATCCCAAAACCTCAGCCGCCTCAAAATGCTGGTGCTGACTTACCTGCTTTCTTGCAAAATCGTCGCCCTAAATAAATCTGCTTTAGACGACGCTCTGACAAGTGGCAGTAACTATCGATCGGTTGCTGCTACTAGTTTGCGGTAGAGTTGATGTCGAACGTCAACAGCATCAACACCAGCGCCAAGCAGTTGGTAGCTATAAGTCTGGCTTTAAATCTCAGTCTCGATCCATTGTCGATAGTTGATGTTACACTCACATTCAACTACAATCGACAATTAAGTTGCTGCGGAAGTAATTACTGTACACAGCAATGTCTCCCCATACCAACAAAATGTATCAGCTTAGATCGACCCGAAAATTATGAACCAACAACAGCAGTATAACATCCCTTCAAACACAAGAACTATGTCTTTAAAACAATTAAATGTGAAAATTCCCGAACAAGAACTAAGAATTCTCGAAGCTTTTGCCGAGAAAACCGAACGCACCAAAACCGATATTATTAGGGAATTTATTAGATCTTTACAAGCTAAGATCTGATCGAGTACCCGATCGGTCGATCGGGCAGATCTAAATTACAGTCATAATTGGCTAACTAGAAAGTAATTATTAATTATTAATTATTAATTATTAATTATTAATGGTGTTCCTGGATTGAGGTATGAAACCCTGGGTAGGGGTAATTCATGAATTACCCCTACCCAGGGTTTCATCGATTGCAGTTTGATAAATCATACCCAAATCCAGCAACGCCTTTATTAATTATTAATTATCGAACGACCGATTAGTAGTTAGCGGCTGCGACCGCAAAAATATTAGTATAATTAGGTTATGTTCGTCTCTATATCGTAACTAATTGTGTTACCTTCACAACCGAATCGGCGATCGCCGATTCGTCTCGCTATTTTTGGGATTTGTCGGTCTGGATTGTTTTAAAGACATAGTTCTTGTGTTTGAAGGGATGTTATACTGCTGTTGTTGGTTCATAATTTTCGGGTCGATCTAAGCTGATACATTTTGTTGGTATGGGGAGACATTGCTGTGTACAG
>NZ_JANLWO010000608.1:0-8042 GCF_031364565.1 Chamaesiphon sp. OTE_20_metabat_361 | reverse complement strand
GTCGTCATGTGGTCGGGGATGGATAATGGCTGGGATTGGTTTAATGACGCTGACTGGGCGGCTGCGGAAAAAAATATCCAGAACTTTGCCAAGACCGCCAAAGCCGGGGGCTTTCGCGGAATTGCATTTGATTCCGAGCCATATACTACCAGCAGTCCGTGGAAATATCGCCAGCAACCGCAGCAGCAGGGCAAAACGTTTGCTCGATATCAACAGCAGGTTCGCAAGCGTGGTGCTCAATTTATACGGGCAATCCAAGCTAGCCAACCACAGGCGCAAGTGCTCACATTTGGATTGCTCAGTTGGATGAAAGATCTGTGGTCTAATCCGGTGAGTAAAACTAACTTACAGCAGCAACTGGCAAGTCATGACTATGGACTATGGCCAGCTTTTATTAATGGGATGCTCGATGCGGCTCGATCGGGCGTGACAATTATCGATGGCAATGAATGGGCTTATTATTATTACAAGACTGAGTGGTTTGATGCCGCGCGCGAGGCTATTTTCAAGCAGGCGCGGATCTTTGTCGCATCCAGCAACTCTGGCAAATATGGCAAACATGTCAAACTCGGTCAAGCCGTCTACTCCGATCTCATTTTGGATCTATTTCCCAAACCGCTCACAGATCCTCGCGCTGGTAAGACTACCCAACATTTTCTATCGCCAGCCGATCGACTCCGATTATTAGAACACAATATTTATCACTCGCTCCGCACTACCGATCGCTATACCTGGGTTTATAGTGAAAGTGCTGATTGGTGGCAAAATCGGATTCCCCCAGGTGCTGAGGCGGCGATCGATCGTGCCAGAGCCAAACTTAAAGCTGGTAAACCCTTGGGCTTCGATCTCGCGCCTGCTGTCGATAAAGCTGTCAAGCAGTGTCAAGCAGTCAGTCAATATTGCTAGTATTTGCTCCGCTCTAGCATCGCCTCCGATTGTGTCTTGTCGCGCTAAACCCGGAGGAAACCTCCGGAGCGCGCGCCGCAAATCGGGGCGGACTTTGTATCATGAGCCGAGACTTCCAGTCTCCAGGCATTTCTTATCCAAGCCCAAAGCCTAAATTAGATACAACCACTCAAGAGTTGTGCCACTTGTGGGGCTGTCACTTGTAAGCAATACTTATCCTCAACCATCGCCCTACCTGCTGCACCCATTTGCACACATAAGCGCGGATCGTTTGCTAGTTTAGATAAATAATCCGTCCACTCCGACAGCGTACTTGCTTGAAAGCCATTGACACCATGAGCGATAATTTCTTGGTTGACACCAATCGGCGTGCCGACTACAGGCAAAGCACAAGCCATATATTGAATTAGTTTGATGCCACATTTCCCCTCTTCCCACGGCGTACTATCTAATGGCATAATCCCTACATCAAAGCTTTTGATATCTGCGACTTCCGATTGTTCGCGCCAATCTTTAATTGTCAGATCGAGATTGCCAAGGGTTAAGCTGCCTGCACCGACAAATGTAAAGTTACAGTTCTGTTGACGATCGAGGGTTTCAAATACAGATTGAATCGATCTTAGGTAGATACTGGTACCTGGAGAACCAATCCAGCCAATATTAAATGCTCTATTCCTACCATCGGTTTTGATGGAGTAGCGATCCAAATCGATTACCGTTGGAATTATTTCAATGCTTTTGGCACCCGCTTTACTAGCCCTAGTGGCAATGTATTTATTGCCAGCAATTACTAATTGAGCATGAGCCATCACCCGGTCTATTTTGTGAGCTAGGAAGATTTTAGTCAGCTTCGTGCCGTAATAATCGTAAATATGAAACTGGGCATCATCATAATCAACAGCATAGGGAATGTTCCTAATTAACATTCGCTCTAACCACGCTGGGACATAAGGCAAAAGTTCTTTTTCAATCCAGAGTAGATCGTAGTCTCGATCGCTAATTAATCTCATCAAGCGTTGAAAATAAGACATCAAGACATTGGTAAAATTTCGGCTACCTCTATTGATACCCGTGACATATTGATTGTCTAGAAGCGGCGCTAATGTAATGTCAAAGTCTTGAGACTTGAGGTAGGGTAAGTATTGATAAAAGCGATACCTACTACTGCCACCTAACGAACCGTACTTGGTGAGGGCTAAGATTTTAAAAGACATATAACTTATACTTATATTTATTCAATCGATTATCTTGTCACCACGAGTCGATCGGCTCCCAGTTCGATAAGCTAATTGGTTCTCTTTATTAGTATGCCCATCATTAGTCTCAGGCACATCACAATAGGGGCTAATATACATTAATGCTAAAAATATCCATTGATAGACAATATTTTGAGCGGTGAGGTTAGAGTCTTCAAATTGAAGCTGCAACAAAATTGATAACATGGCAATTAAATATAATGTCATACGACGTCTAATGGCAAAGGACAAGCTTTTATCGAAGATTTTCTTTAGGGAAAATCCTAAATTATTAATCAAAAATAAGATATATGCTACCAGTCCTAAGATGCCGCGTTCGAGGAGTGTTGTCAGAAAAATATTATGTCCGGTATGCCCCATTTCACCCAACATGCCAAAGTATCCCAAGGGTGAAAACGGATGAAGCGCAAAGTAGATAATTGATGCGTCCCATAGTATTGTCCGACCGTTAAAGCCACCCACATCTTGAGCTTGATCGCCAATTCTAGCTTCAAAAATCGAACTTAAATCCTGACCTGATAAGATAGCAATTGCGGTGACAGTTGTAATAACAGTGACGAGAAATAAGACGGTTGACTTAACATTTTTGGTCAAAATACCTACAAAAGTCATTCCCAATAGCAATGTAGTAATTACATTTCTCGACTGAGTTACAATAATTGCAAACATAATTAGTAACATCGCTAAAAACATCATCGCTCGACTATTGAACTTCAGCGATTTTGTATTAAAAGCTCGATCTAATGCCAAGAAAAAAGGCATCATCAAGCAGCCAGCGATCGTATTCGATGCTCCCCAAGGTAATGACATCAGCCCCCCATTTTCTCTTTCTAGCAATACTTTATCCAATGAGTTTTGTTGAACTGCTAGCAAAAAATTAACGATAAAATAAGCGGACATGATGACGCCAGACCACACAAAAACTTGTGATATCTTGCTATAAACTAAAGCAGCGTTCTGGCTTTTGGAAGCGTGAGAAATAATATATAAAAATATTGTGAATCCAAACAAGTCAAACACCGATCTCGCAAAAGACATTATGAGATTTTCATTCATTAGCGACGCAATAAAAATCGCAAATAAATTGATGGCGGCAAAAAGTAATGATAGCTTTAAATCATTTGGATAATTAACTCTTTCCTTTCTAACAATATAACTACCAGCAATAAAGAAAAATAGTAAAATGAGAAATGGGAAAGCAAATGTTATTACAAAAGAACCACCTCCAGTTCCAGTTGAAAAAGGAATGAGATACATGGAGATCGCAAAGATGATGTACAGATGACTACTGTAGGAATTTTTATCTACTGGAAGAAACATATGTAATTGTGGGGTGATGCACGTTCTTGTGTTGGATCTTGCTGTGCGGGTAGATCGATTATTGATGAATTCAATCCTCTGTCTTTGTGAATCGGCAGACGCTAAAGAGAGGTAATTATTAATTATTAATTATTAATTATTGAAGAGCCAATCGATTTGTAAATTGCTGGCAGATTAGCGAAGATTTTGATGTAGCCCTGAATTGTCTCTGTTGCTTGTGAGGGTGAGAATTTAAGCAAAGCAAAACCAATGCGAGTAATTGGTTCGATCGTCAGTGTTGCTAGGGCGATCGCGGTCGCTTGGAACCAATTAAAATGTTTGTAGCCATAGAGAATCCGGCTGCGTTGAGAATAAAACAACCTCGTTGCTTTGATCTTTTCAGAAGTACCACCCCCTTTGTGGAAAGAGCGAGTGTCTGCTAAGTAATAAGAACACCAACCTGCTAGATGAACGCGATAGGATAAGTCGAGATCTTCAAAGTATACGAAAAAGTTTTCATCAAAGCCTTGCAATGATTCAAATAACTCGGTTCTAATTAGGTAAAAAGCACCCATGACATGATCTACTCGCTGCGTATTGTCATGATTCCATTCCGTCATCATGTAGCTAGTCAGCTCGGATTTGACTAATTTATCGATACCCAAAATACTGCACCAGAGATTAGTCGGACTGGGAAACCTCGCACAACTACGTTGAATTCTACCCCGTTCGTCTACGAGTTGAATGCCAACTACGCCGACTTTCTGCGCCAAAGATTCGTCCATAAAGCTGGCAGCACGATCGATCGAATCTTCAGCTACTCGGGTATCGGGATTTAAAAAAAGCAGATAGTCAGAATTGCAAACTGCGGCACCTTGATTGCAAGCAGCTCCAAACCCTTGATTGACAGAGTTTCTAATAATCTGAAGCGGTAAATCGAGCTGTTCTAAGCCATTGAGAGAAGTATCTGTCGATGCGTTATCGACAATAATTACTTTATCTAGTTTGAATTTTTGCCGATCGCTCCCGACGATCGCGTCCAGGCATTCCCGTAGTTGATGACCAGAATTCCAGTTAATTGTAATAATACTAATAGTTGGTGTCACGATCGCGCTCCTAGATATATTTGGGCTACTGTAATGATTTCTTTTTTAAAATTTTACTCATTACCTTATTTACGGCCTCAGCCGCCATCCGCCGATCTTCTGGTTCGAGGATATGTTCCCACAATACAAACCAACTCATCGCTGTCAAGATCGTAGCAGGGCCGAATACCAGGAAAATATTCGTAGGATTTCCATACCGATTATTGAGGGCAAATAAGCAAATCGTGGGGACTACAATTAGCAAAACAGGCTTCACAACTGTCACGATCAAAGCCATTTTATCAGCAACAAATATTTTTTTAGTTCGGGGTAAATTGTAGAAAAAGTGCAGACCGACACTTACAAAACCACCAATTAACGTCCCGAATGCCACGCCATCGGCACCGATTCTAGACGTTAACAGCAGACTGAAGATTAAATTGGTAGCTGCTTCGATTAATGGTGATAGAATTACCTTCCGGTGCTCGCCACAGCCGATCGCGATCGTAAAGTAAGGACTCCCCACTTGGCGCACGAAATTAGCCGCAACTAATAGCTCGAATAAATGACTGGTGGCGATTGCATAATCAGCCCCAACCCACAAGCCAATGACTGTTTTCGATACCAATATCAGCGGTAGATTTGTGGCAATCAGCAGCACGACGGTATATCGAGTTGTCGCTACTAATAGTCGTCCGAGACTGTCTGGCTCATTCCTGGCACCGATTGATGAGGCAACTGGAATTAGGGTATTGAGGATCGAGATCGAAATCCCAAAAACAAAATTTGTGAGTGTGGCTGCTAATGCGTAATAGGGAATCGATTTGTAATCATAAAAACCAATAATTGTGGTATCGAGACCGCTAACTATCAGCAAACCTAATGTTGAAACCGATAGCGACAAACAGGATTCGGCAACTTCGATCGCCGACTTTTTCGAGATGAGTTGTGGGGAGATCCGATAGCCTGCGGCAATCTTTCGATATGCGAGATATTGCCATAACCCTGCACCTAAATTGGTAATGCCAACCATTACCGCCATCATTACGATACTCTGACTTGCCTGCGCAGCTAATACGACTAGTACCCCGGCAAATATTTTAGTACTACCAACGATCCAAGCCGGGATATCATAACGCTGCAAGCCGATAAAAACGGCACCAAAAACTGAAAAAGGTAAGGCGACAGCCAGCGTACCACCGACGCACATTAATGCTAACCGAGCATCCTGCTGCAAGGCTGCTGGCATATCTGGAAATAGCCGTGGCAATTGCCAAGCGAGCAGCGCAATTGCTACGAACGCGATCGACCCCGATCCAGTCAGGATCGCGATCGCGCTGCTGATGATACTATCGCGTTTTTTAGTATCCCCTAGCTCATTGTAGTGCGCGACAAATCGACCGATTACTGTCTGAATCCCCAGATCTAACAGACTCACGTAGGTACTCAGTTGTAAGATCAGCAACCAGGCACCATAAGCGTCCTTAGTCAAAATTCTTGCTAAAAATGGGGGTAGCAATAACATCGATAATGCTACTGCACCCCCACGACAGAGATTAGCAAATATATTTTTTAGGACAGTTAAATTCGACATTTATTTATTCAAAGTAGATCGCTAGACAACTGGAGTGCGATCGTCTTAAAATTCTTGATTGTGTTTCGATTATACCCAATGCTACTGAATTCTAGAATCGGTGCAATTACCGATCTATGAGTGCTTGTAGGTAACTTTTTTATAGAAATTAGGAAGCTGACAGTTTTACTCCCTTCCCAGTGACAAATTAGACATCTAGTATGTTAGTGGATAGTGGATAGTGGATAGTGGATAGTGGATAGTGATAGTGAATTACAGATGTCTAGTTCTTGAGTGGGAAGGGAGTAGGATAAAATCGAGTGACGATCTTTTTTAAATTACGAGCAGATGAGAGAAATTTTACTCCTGGGTCAGCAGGGTCAAGTTGCGTGGGAATTACAAGTAGCGCTAGCCACGTTAGGACGTGTGACCGTGTGGGGATCTCAAGAGTTGGATTTAGCCGATCCCGATCGGATCCGCGATCGCCTCCGCGCACTTGAGCCACAGATAATAGTCAATGCTGCTGCTTATACGGCAGTAGATAAAGCCGAGCAAGAGCCAGCACTGTGTCAGGCAATTAATGCCACTGCGCCGGGAGTAATCGCCGAATTAGCACGGGAATTTGGCGCGTTGCTAGTCCATTATTCGACAGAGTATGTATTCGATGGCACTAAGACTAGTCCTTATCTAGAAACCGATACTCCCAATCCTTTGGGGGTGTATGGCGCGAGTAAACTGGCGGGAGAACAGGCGATTATCCAAGCTGGTTGCGCTCATTTAATCTTGCGGACGACGTGGGTATATGGCAATCGCGGTAAAAACTTTTTACTGACGATTTTACGGCTAGCCGCCGAGCGACCGGAACTAAAAATTGTCGCGGATCAAGTCGGTGCGCCCACTTGGAGTAAATCGATCGCGATGGCGACATCGCAAATATTGGCTCGCTGCGGAGATCGAGATCCAGCGACAATTAGCGGCATCTACAATCTGTCCGCTGCTGGGAAGACCAGTTGGCACGGGTTTGCCAGTGAGATTGTCGATCGGTACCGCACGCAATTTCCCGATCGAGCGCTCCAAGTTACAGACATCGTGCCGATTCCGGCTAGCGATTATCCCACTCCCGCCCAACGTCCGGCTTACTCAGTCTTAGATAATAGCAAGGTGTTAGCTACTTTTGGCGTGCAGCTACCAGATTGGGATCTGAGCTTGGGACAGTTATTTGCCAGATGGTAACAGATCCAAAATAGCCGCAACCTTGGGTAAAATCGCATCTTTGGCCGATAAGATCGGGGTATCGATCGGCCAGTCGATCGCGAGTTGGGGGTCGTCCCACATCAAACCAGCCTCATCCCCAGGCACATAAAAGTCCGTACATTTGTATAAGAACTCGGCACCGTCACTCAATACGCAAAACCCGTGGGCAAAATTTTCGGGAATGTACATCTGCTTTTTATTCTCAGCCGATAGGATTTCTCCATGCCATTTGCCAAAAGTGGGCGAATTGCGGCGGATATCGACAGCGACATCAAAGACTTCCCCTTGGGTGACGCGGACTAATTTGCCTTGGGGGTGCTTGAGTTGGAAATGCAAACCCCGCAGCACATGTTTGGTGGAATAGGATTGATTATCCTGAACGAAGGGATGGGGAATGCCGATATCGGCATACTTTTGCTGTTGATAAGTTTCCAAAAAATAGCCCCGACTATCGCTAAATACTGGCGGGGCGAAGACGATGACTTCTGGGAGGGCAGTTTGAAAAATTTCCACGATCGACTAGATTCCTTCTGTAGCTAATTTGAGCAAATATTGACCGTAATCATTTTTAGCCATCGTATTACCGATCGTCACCAAGCGATCGGCATTGATGTAGCCCATCCGAAAGGCCACTTCTTCAATACAGGCAATCTTTAAACCTTGGCGTTG
>NZ_JANLWO010000582.1:0-8084 GCF_031364565.1 Chamaesiphon sp. OTE_20_metabat_361 | reverse complement strand
CGAGTCGCTGGGGCTGGATTGTGTACATTAAATTGACAGCCAGATACCCCCAGCGGGGGATCTAGGAACCTAGAATTTGTTGAGGTTGATACCTGCATCCTTAGCCATTGCTGCCAAACTTTTGATTTCTAAAGTTTTGATTGCTTTTGTCGAGAGTTTTAATCGGACGAAACGATTTCCCTCTGCCCACCACACTCTTTTCCACTGCAAGTTAACTTGCTGTAGTTTTTTGGTGCGGTTGTGAGCGTGAGAGACTGCCATCCCATTGTTAGCTCTTTTACCTGTCAGTTGACATACGCGAGACATAAAAACCTCCTACTCGATTGCTGTTCGTAAAATGATGATACAGCCTCTCATTGTAGCTAATTTTCGGACGGATACGAAACTGAATATTTACTGGTCTAGAGCAATTGACTACGGATGTAGGTCTATTGGTGTCAATACTACCCTAGTATCATCAGCTACCACAATCAGCAATTTATCTGAAATTACGTGGGTTGGAGTCAGCCATTAGTCTAAATCTGAAAATTCGATTCCGCCTTGTCTGAGCAGCTTCCAGCCGGAACCATGCCACTGGATCACCGTGGATGGTAGTCTTGGTGTCGGCAAATCGTCACTATCACTCTGAAGCGCAAACACCTGTGGGAACCGATTGCCGATCTCTGACATGGTGAGCAATGGCGGCTCTCCCGATAAGTTGGCGCTAGTAGTGGCTAAAGCACCAGTCTGGCGCAAAATCGCCCGCGCGATCTCACAGTCGGGCACGCGCAAACCGATGGTGTGGTTGCCGAGCGGATTCATCACTGCCGGAATCGCCGCAGAAGCTGGTAAAACTAATGTCAGTGCGCCCGGAAAGTAGCGATCTGCGACTGCTTGCCAAATTTCCCGCTCTCGATCGGTACCCGTGGTAAACTGCCACAAATCAGCTACCTCACCTACCATCAGAATTAGGGGCTTGTCTGGCGATCTTTGTTTGATCGCAAAGATTTCTGTCGCATAGGCGGGGAGAGTTGCCAAGGCAGGCACCGTATCAGTTGGAAAACTAATTGGATTACCATTGAGCGCAGCAGAGATCGCCCCATTGAGATCGACGTTAGGCACTGGCTAAAAGAGATGAAGAATGAATATTAATCACCCTATTTTAGCGGACGATCGCTAGTCGCGTTGAATGATACCCAACATTCCGACACCAACTGTAATTAAACCTAGCCCAATCCAGACACCTTCAGCCGCCACATTGAGCCGATGAATATTTTCGCGGTGAGCGGCGATGAATAATTCTCGTTGATTAGCTTTAGCGGCAACCAACTGTTGGAAGTTCCGCTCTGCTGCGGTTAGTCGCAGAAAATCAGCATAGCCCCAATATCCAGACAGGAATGCGCCAGTCAATCCTGGAATAATTAACAGCGTCAAAAATGCTAAATTTTTCATACTTTTGGGATTTTATGAGAGTACTCAACTACTTTTATTTTACTACTAACAAAAGAAAGTTTTTACTCGTCTAGCAGTGGCGATCGATCGCGTGGAGGTTGTTGCTCATCGCCGACATTTGTCATGCAAGGTGGATCTCTCGATCGGCCATTATGCGGATCTATTTTTGATATTTATGTATTTTGGATTAGTAATAAAATCGAACAACTGAAGATTATTAACGACCGATCTAGCTTTAGATCGAGCTTTGAGCCGATCGAGATTCACCCGATCTCAGGATTGACGGACAATTATTCTTGTTTGATTTTTTACATATACTTAGGATCGCCGCCCGTATTCTGACCGATCTAGTAGCTAAAGGGGACTTGTTATAATAGCAGCCTAAATGTGTTGCTGGTGGTGGATTACATGCGAAGTGCGAGTGACTCCAAAGAATCTATTGATTTAAATTTTAGAGATTATTTATTAACAATTAAGCGACATTGGATACCTGCTGTGAGTATCTTTGCCGGGACGGTGGCGGCGAGCATGTTAGTAGCAGCCTTACTTAAGCCAGTTTATCAAGCCCAAGGTAGAATATTATTTAAGAATTCTAGTTTCAAAATTATTGGCGATAATCTGTCACCTAACAACACTGAAGGTGGATCGGCAGTAGATCTCAAGCCCTTAGTATCGAATCAAAATCCGCTGGCGACTCAAGTGGAGATAATTTCCTCACCCTTATTATTAAATGGGACGATCGAAAAATTACACCTTAAAAACGAGCGCGGCGAGCGGCTACAAGCAACCGATCTGAAAACTAATTTAGCAGTTAAAATTGTGGCTGGTACCGATCTATTACAAATCGACTATAAAGATCGCGAGCCAAACCAGACTGCTAGTGTCGTGAATGCACTCATGAATCTATACGTCGCCAATGATATACTCACCAATCGTAACGAAGCCGAAATAATCGGGCGATTTATGAGCGAACAGTTGCCGCAAACTCAACTGAATATGAATGCGGCAGAAATCGCCCTACGGAAATTTAAACAGCAAAATAATATCATAGATTTAGGCGAAGAAGCAAAAATCGCCGTTAGTACGATCGGCAATTTAGAATCAGGAATTGTTACAGCTCGCTCTCAACTAGCAGACATCAAAGCGCAGAATCAGGAGTTACATCAAAAAATAAAGCTAAACACTCAGGACGCGATGATATTTAGTACAGTTAGTCAATCACCTGCAATCCAAGGCATCCTGACTCGATTGCAAGAGCTAGATCGTCAAATCGCGATCGAAAGCAGTCGGTTTTCCGAAAGTAACCCCATTATTATGAGTCTTGAAGAGAAGAAAATTAAACTAAATGAATTATTAGTGGGTCAAATTAGCAGTGTTACTGGTATCCAAGTCGCCCTGCCACCAGGAGCGTTACGAGTCGGAGAACTCAAACAAAATTTGATTAAGGAATTGCTCCAATCCGAAGTACAGCGGACGGGAGCGACTAAAAAATTAGCTTCACTAGAAAAGGCTCTAGCTGACTACAAAAAAAGAGTTTGGGTAATGCCACAGTTGCTCCAAACCCAACGCCAGTTAGAAAAACAGCTCGAAGTATCGCAGTCTACATACAAAACATTATTAAAGAAAATTCAAGAAATTCAACTAGCTAAAACTAATAGTACCTCGAATGCCCGCATCATCAATAGTGCGATCGTTCCTGAAGATGCCGATCCTGTAACTAGAAATATAATTGCAAGTTTAGGTCTGCTGATGGGCGCGTTATTCTCAACTGGCACAGTTGCTTATCTAGCAAGAAAAGAACGATCGAACAGAGCGCCACAAGATGTAAGTAAACTATTTAGAAGTAAATTACTCGGCGATATTTCCCGACAAGCTGCCGATGGCAGTTTTGTAGCTCATCCTGAAAGCAGCAAAGTAGAATTTGCTGTTAGAGATCTGCGTAAATCTCTAGCTTCCGATCGATCTCAGATAATTCAATTCAATTTGAGATTTGTTAATTCGGCAAAAATCATTAAAATCATCACAATTACTAGTACCATTGCCAGTGGTGAAAAATCTAAAAAAGCAGCTAATTTAGCCGCTGCGATCGCTGGATTAGGTCAAAAAGTTTTATTAATTGATGCCGATCTTCGCACTCCTTATCAGCACCAGTTTTGGAAATTACCATTAGCAAAAGGCTTGAGCGAGATCTTAGTAGGTAACTCCAACTTTCGTCAAGTTGCGTGGACGGTAATGGATAACTTAGATATATTAACCGCTGGAGCGGGAACATTGCAGCCGTTATTTAGTGTAGAATCGCATCAAATGCAGTCGTTAATTCATGAAATTTCTCATCTATATGATTTTGCGATTGTCGATATGCCGCCACTATTAATCTCTACAAATGCGATCGATATGGAGCGGATGAACGATAACATTTTGACGATCGATCTTCAGGACGATCTGACTCCAGTTGCTGTCTGAGGTGAGAGGGTGTCTGAAAACGCAGCAATTAGACTTTTCAGACATCCTCTTACCTAAAATCCAAATGAACGACGGAAGTTATTAATCGTCCGGCGCGTATCATCAACAGTCTCAGTGACATTATTGACTGTCTCAGTAACTTGGCGAACAGAATTTAGCGTGGCTTGAATGTTATCAATTTTGTCGCGCGGATCTGGCTGAGCGCCAGCGACATAAACCGCACCTGCTTCAGGGGCTGGGGACTTGTCTATTTGCAAGGTGTCAGTATCGATACCGACGACACCAGCTTTATTTAAGAACACGCCAATCGGCACGGCATAATTAAATCCTGGCTTGAGTTTGGCAGCCAAACCCATCGCAGCTTCTTGGCTCAAACCAGACTCCATCAATTGTCGCGCATCCTCTTTATCGCCCATGCCATGAATTCCGACTAATCTACCCGCAGTGTCAAGAACAGGACAGCCACTCATGCCCGCGCGAGTAACATTGGTATAAATCATGCTGTAACCGCTGAGGGATTTGGGTAAAAATCCTGAAATACTGCCTGAAGTAAATTGTCTGACTAGTTCGCCGCCAGCCGCATTCCCGACTGCACCATTAGACGGCCAACCAGAGACAAACACATCTTGTCCTTCTGATGCTTTGGCGGTACTGATTTTGGCAACTGGATAGTTCTTGTCACTGGTAAATTTGACGACAGCCAGATCGACACCATCTAAGCGCTTGATTTTCGTATAGTCGATCGCGTGAGCCTGTTTGTCAGCAGTAACGAGCTTAAAGTTATCTCTTTGTCTGACCACATGATCGGCAGTGAGTACATAGTAAGTATTGCCGTTCCTTTGGATGATTACGCCCGAGCCATGCCCCTGCTCGCCTCTAATTAATACGGTTACTTCCCGAGCGATGTCATTAACTTGGGTGCCAGGGAGGGCGCGGGCAGTACCGGGCAGAGTCATGACGATCGCACTGACAACTGCTGTTCCAGTCAATATTGACGCTAGGTGATGAGAATTCCGCATAATAATCGATCGCTATGTAGGGGTATAAAATGAGCTACTACATTTATTTACACCAGTTATAGCTCAATTTCCAGTAATGTCCCGATCTAGCCATGAGATTGAGCCAAAACTCTCAATCGCGACAGCCGACATTAGCAACCGGATCGAGCGGAGCGTACTACCATCAGTCAATTGGCTCGATCGAGTGCGTGCCAGTTATCCCCTCGCCGCGCTATTTTCGAGCTGCCAGCCACTCAATGACCTGCTGCCCCAGGCTGACACCATTTAACCTGTCGATCTCGCGGATGCCTGTCGGACTCGTCACATTTACCTCAGTCAGATAACCGCCGATGACATCAATCCCCACAAAGTACAAGCCAGCAGCTTGGAGTTTGGGCGCGATTTCCGCACACATCTGGTATTCTCGATCGGTAATATCTACTTGGGCGCTGCGTCCGCCAACTGCCATATTGCCCCGAAATTCCTTCCCTGTCGGGATGCGATTGACCGCCCCTAGCGGCCTACCATCGAGTAAAATAATTCGCTTGTCCCCATCCTTAGCCGCTGGGAGAAATTTCTGAATCATCAGCGGTTCGCGGTCTTGGCGGGTGCTAACTTCAATCAACGAATTGAAA
The DNA here is from genome assembly GCF_031364565.1 of Chamaesiphon sp. OTE_20_metabat_361. NCBI lineage: Bacteria > Bacillati > Cyanobacteriota > Cyanophyceae > Gomontiellales > Chamaesiphonaceae > Chamaesiphon > Chamaesiphon sp. OTE_20_metabat_361. Next base: position 2,557 of record NZ_JANLWO010000582.1, on the reverse strand, counting down.
TTGCGATCGTCGGGCGTGAGAAATAAGATCCCTTCGCCACCTTTGCCGCCTAGCGGTTTGAGGACAGCCGCACCGTGAGTTTCGACGAACTGCCGAATTACGGTTTTATCGCGCGAGACGATCGTTTCGGTCATCCACTGGGCAAATTGCAGGGCAAACATCTTCTCATTCGCAGCCCGCAAGCCAGCAGGACTATTGAGTACCAAAGTTTTGGTCGGGTCGATACAGTCGAGAATGTAAGTAGTGTACAAATACGGCACATCCACAGGTGGGTCTGTCCGCATGAATACGGCATCCATTTCATCGAGCGGGGTAAATGTTACATCCCCGAGCTGATACCAGTCTTGCTGCGCCACCCAGCGCCCATCCTGAAGCTGTACGGGGGTAAGTTTGACCGATTGCAGAAAACCCCAGGCACGACCTGCGACGACACTTAACTTTTCGGCTTGGGTAATCCAGACCTGATGCCCGAGCCGATCGGCTGCCTCCATCAGTGCCACACTGGTATCGTGAGTGGGATCTAGCTTGGCGATCGGATCGATAATAAATGTTAGTTTCATTAGATGGGAGTGGGGAGATGGGAGATGGGGAGACGGGGGGAATGAATATTGGTGCGATTGACAAAGGAGGATGGGTAGCTTATAAATTACCCTTCCTCCTTTATTTTGGATCGATTGGTGTCGATCGAGTCAATTTATCTTTTGGCGTTGCTGAATCTGGGTATGATACCAATCGAAATCCCTTGCCCTCACCCCGCCCTCGCCTCCGGCTCTGGCTCCCCTCTGTCTTGTCTTGCTGCTTGGTGCGCTGAACCCTCGGGGAACCCGAGGAGCGCGCATCCGCAAACCGTCGGGAAGCCTCCCGTTTGTGTGCGTCAAGACAGAGGGGTTGGGGGTGAGGGCAAAATCTATGCTTCAGACCTTAAATCAGCCACACCTATCTTTTCATTGGTTGATAACCGCGCCAAACACCAACCAAGATACCTTGGAGTTGGACTAAATGAGCTTCAGCCTCGATCGGTTTGTATTTGGGATTGGCAGGTTGGAGGGTAATCTGTTCGCCTTGACGATGATAACGCTTGAGCGTAGTCCCTTGACCTTCAACTTGGGCGGCGACAATCGTCCCATTCTTCACATCACTTGAATCTTTGACAGGCTGCATGATTGCCATATCGCCTTCGACGATCGAATCACCGATCATGCTATCGCCCATCACCTTCAAGGCAAAGTAATCAGACTGATGAAACATCGGGGACAAGTCGAATTTTTCAGCCCCATCAATGAAGGGTTCGACTAATCCTCCCGCTGCAATCGTCCCAAAAATTGGTACGCCACTAGCGGCATATTTAAGAATTTTAATCGTTCGGGCCTTACCTTCTGCCCACTCAATAAAACCTTTACTCCGGAGATGTTCCAGTCGGCTTTGGATCGGTGCGGGCGACTTGAGATTCATCGCCTGCATCATCTGCCGAATCGAAGGGGCATGTTGGTGTTCGCGAATATAATCGACCAACCAATCATAAAGTTCCTGTTGAGCCTTAGTTAATTCCATAATTCGAGCGTGTGAAATTCAATATATAACTACTATAGATCTCTCGTACTAATTAAGTCTACTCGATCGCTAGTAATTATTTAAATAAATTCAGATCCTCTCAAAAATTAGCCGATTTTACCTGTCGAGTGGTGTCGATTGTTATCCCGATCGGCTCCGTCAACGCCTAACTTTCCCCCCAGAATACATTATTTTGCCTTTAAATTGTGCGCTTTATAGAAAGTTTCCAGGCTGTTAATATCGCCGACAAACCGCCAGTGCCAAGGCTCATAACTCACTTTTTGAATGTTATCCTTGGGAAAGGATAGCTCGAAACTATAGGTAGCCGCATGGGTTTTGAGCCATTTATATGCGGGTGTAGTGTCAAAATTCTGATTTAAATTGGTGGCGGGTACCGTGCCATCGCCGACATCTACGGCGTAACCAGTATGATGTTCGCTATATGTCGGCGGTGCGCTAACTTCTGCACGTTTGCTCGGTTGTTGACCGCGTGCGGCTCCGACTCCAAAAAAGAGGCGTTTTTGATCTTCAACCGATCGAAATGCCGAGATCGTCGTAATATTTACGCCACTGGCTCTAGCTGCGGCTACCATCGCTTGAAACTTCACCGCCGCATTTTTTCGCAAGCGATAACCACTACCGATCGAGACTAGCTCGGCATCAGGAGCTTCGGTGTAGGGGAGATGGTTGAGGAGATTATCGGTGGTCGCACTACTTCCCTGCGGGTCTCTGGGATTGGTGGTGGTGATGCGGGGTGTGGGTGGGGCGGGTGGGTAAACGAGCCGCAACATTACCGCTGCGCCACCTGCGAGTAAAATTGCCACGCCGACGATCGCGCCGATGGGCAATCGACGCGGAGTGACGACCGGATCGGGTTTGGTCGCGCGGGGTTTGGTGCCGTCCCGCAAAGCGGCGGGGATGTCTTCGGCTTTACCTGGTTTAGACCGATCTGGGTTACTCAACTGCTACTCCCTGGTGCGAATATATTGCATTTTGACATATAGGC
>NZ_JANLWO010000565.1:0-12562 GCF_031364565.1 Chamaesiphon sp. OTE_20_metabat_361 | reverse complement strand
GTAATTTCGGGGTGGGAGTTGATGTGGGTGTTTGCGCCTGGACGGTGCTAGTCAAGCTAGCTAACATTACCGCGACGATCGTTTCGGACAGGAATTTGGACATATTTAGATCTAAATAAGAAACCTACTGACTGAGTAGGGGTACGATCGGAATTCAATCTTGTCAATGCGTGGGTATTAATGAGGATAGCTGCACGATCGAAGATAGATTCGATCTCGCAGCGCTTCAGGATCGCAACTAACTAATCTTGACTTATTTTGCTGGTCTTTTCGGAAATTTGGGCAGATCGATTTTGACAGGTTTAGCGACGACGCGATCGCTATTACCGTCTTGAGGGGCAGGATGACTGACGGTTGGTGCTGGCCAATTAGGCGATGATTTGGCGAGCCGATGGTTGAGTTGGGTACTCTCTTTGGCAACGATCTCGGCGGATGCGGCCATCCCGCGCTCCTCAGTGAGGTTGTAGCGATTTGCCTCGCGGTCTTGGAAAATTGCTTCGCGCCACCCACTTGGCGCAGCGGTAGAAACGGCGACAACTGAGTGTGTCGATGGACGCAGGGGAACATCTAGTTGGGACTGCGGTGGTGCTGGTTCGATTTGGGTGAAGCTATCGGCGTCAAAGCTAGTTGCTGGGGCGATCTCATCGCTTGCTGGGGCAGTGGAAATCGCGTCGTCATCCAGGTGTGGCGCTGCTGGAGGTGCGGTAGTGTTGGGAGCCGCTGGGGGCAACAGTTCGCCGCTAGGAGTGGCGGTGAGTTGCAGTTTGAGGCGACGGTGGAGTTCGACGGCAACTTGTTCGGTTTTAGTTAATTTTTGCGATTGCTGCTGATATTTGTGGCGGAGTTGTTCGTGTTCGGCTTCGATTTGGGGGACGATGGTTTGGACGATTTCGAGTTGTTGGGAGAGGGTTTCGATCAGTGTTTGCTGGCGTTGCCCGATTTGGTGGGATGTCTCTAGCTGTTGAAAGAGCGAGCCGATGCGATCGTGGGCGTTACGCAGTTCGTCTTGTTGCTGGAGGATGGTAATTTCGTGGCTCTGATTCTGCTCTTTGTGGGTGTGTAAGGTTTGCTTGGCAGATGCTAAGGCTTGCTCTAACCTAGCAATTTCTTCGACTAGTTGACGATTGATTTGCCGCAGATTGCTGACGACCGTCAACCAATCAGTCCGATCGGGTTGGGCTTCGACTGTGGTATAAATAGTCTCGATCGCTTGGTCTGCTTTGGCTTGAGAAGAGTGTTCTGCTGGGGACATGGCAGGATGGAGGGGGTGACGGGGGGACGGGGGGACTGGGGGACTGGGGGACTGGGGGACTGGGGGACTGGGTGAAGAATCGCTTTACGTCATCTCAATCTGTGCGATTGCCGCAGTTAGCAAGTTCTTATGAACGCGGGATTGTTGGCTGAGATTTTGCACTGATTTCGGACTCAGTGCCTTCCCGGTGGTGAGATGTTGTTGCCAAGCTTGAGTAATTGCGGCAGCATCGGTGGGGATGTCCGCTAGTTCCCAGCCGGGGAGATCGATTTCGGTCATGAGTTTACTGACTTTTGGATCGTAACTAATCGCCCAACATTTAGCGCCCTCCGCTGCTGCCATAATCAGACTGTGATACCGCATTCCGATCGCCAGATCTACTCCTTGAAACAAACCTTTAAGTTGTTTGGGATTTGTCAGGGTGATTATCTGACTATTATCGGTTAGTTCGGCCTGAATTTGCTGGGCAATATTCATGTCTGTAGTCGGTTGAAAGGGAACGAGTAAAATATGGCTGCCAGTGGCGGCTTGCAGGTCTACTAAGGCGGTGGTGAGGGTCTCCAAGCGTTCGTTAGTCAATTGGGGATGCGATCGCAAGGTGACGGCGATTTTCGGGCTGGCGATCTGGGCAATCTCGGGCACTGGTGTCGCTGTCATACTCCAGACTGGATCGGGAGCTAGCTCGCAACCGATCCCCCACTGCGCCAGCAAGGCGGCAGAGGCGGTATCTCGGACGCTTAAAGCCGTACAGTTGCTAAAAGCCCGTTTGGCAATCCAGCGAGTCAGGGGCTTGCTTACAGGGCCGATGCCTTGGGCGATCGCGATCGTTTGTAGTCCAAACTGTTGCGCCAATCCCATTAGCCCCCCATAATAGATCGAATTACGCAGACTTGTCGCATCTTGAATTAGACTGCCGCCACCTAAAATCAAAACTTGGGACTCTCGCAGGGCGCGAATTACCGCTCCACTATTCATTCGATCGTAACTTCTGACGCCATAACTCTTGGATGTAGCGCGCGGATCGGCGGACAGCACCAGTGGCTTCACATGGGGCGGTAACATCTCTAGCATCGCCACTAGCAATGCTTCATCGCCCCCATTACCTTTGCCATAATAACCACACAGTACAGCCTGGATCTCAGTCATTTGGTCGCACACCCGATCGATACCTCAGAGATATTCTACATCTTCAGCTAGTTGAATAGACTTCCTGGGTTGGGAGATGGGAGATGGGAGATGGGAGAGGGTAAAGGGTAAAGGGTAAAGGGTAAAGGGTAGAGGGTAGTGCTTGGTGGAATTAAAATCGCATAAAAAACTAGACCCCAATCGAAAGGTAAGTCTCGATCGGGGTCTAGTTTTTAATTATTAATTATCAACAATTAATTACTAATTAATTTAATGGAGCTGGGCAGAGTCGAACTGCCGTCCGCCCTGGGTATTAACTTTCCGCTCATTCACAGGTATAGTCTATCTAATCCTCAAGACGGGAGTGACCAATTATCCCAGGTCGCAGGATGCTCTGATGAATCTTAGCTATTTAACCTACCAGAGACGGTTAGATAGAGCATCCGTTGAGGGTTTAGTTATAGTAATTAACGGAGTCATACTATAAATGCTCGACTTAGAAATTAATCGTAAGTTTTTTTTAGGCGGCTACAGGAGCTGCTTTACGAGCGAAAGGTACAATGTTGTTTGCATCTATATTTATTTGAGCCGATATTAACGAGAGGTGACTCACTCTCGACCTGTATCACAGTGCAGCTTTCGCCAACACGTCGAAACCTTTACAGCCCCAAGTTTTTTCATTATATAGTACTTTTAGGGATTTGGGGAGGGGAGTGTGGATAGTGGATAGTGAATAGTGGATAGCTGTGGAGTGTAACGCGCAAGCGCATTTAGGGTGTCAGAATCTAATTTATTATTACTATCCACTATTCACTATCCACTATTCACTAATTTATGAAATTACTCTGTATCAGCAACGGACATGGTGAAGATGCGATCGCATTACCAGTGCTCCAAGAGTTGCGAAAATTAGCCCAGCCGCCAGAAATAGTTACTTTGCCGATCGTGGGTGTGGGCATGGCATATAGTAATAATGACTTCTCGATCGCGGGTAAAGTTCAAACGCTGCCATCGGGAGGATTTCTCAATCAGGATAGTCGGCAATTAGCGCGGGATCTTCAGGGGGGATTGGTAGGATTGACGATCGCGCAAATTCGGACTGCTCGCAATTGGGCGCAAGCTGGGGGTAAGATTCTGGCAGTTGGCGATATCGTGCCGCTATTATTTGCCTGGATGAGTGGGGCGGATTATGCCTTTATCGGCACGGCCAAATCGGAGTACTATATTCGCGATCGTCAGGGGAACATATTACCATCACAGCAAGACTCGATCGAAGTTAGAACTGGCTCCTATTACTTGCCGTGGGAACGGTGGTTGTTGAGTCGCAGTAGGTGTCGGGCGGTATTTCCCCGCGATAAGCTAACTACCGAAATTCTGCAACAGCATCAAATCTCAGCTTTCGATCTGGGCAATCCGATGATGGATGGAGTCGCCACCGAGCCGAGCCGATCGCTATTTTACCAGCCGCAATCGGTCAAACGCGAACTAGCGCGTCCGCTGATTGTTACCTTATTACCTGGTTCTCGTCCGCCGGAGGCTTATGCCAATTGGGAGCAGGTACTTATCGCCGTAACTAGTCTGATTTCGGTCTTTAAGCAGCGTCAGATCATCTGTTTGGCTGCAATCGTCCCGACGCTAGATTTGGATACCTTGCAGGGCGATCTCAGTCGATCGGGTTGGCTGCCAGTTGTCGATCCCGATGCGGAGCTAACCGAGCTGATTCCCGCTGCGGGGACAATTTATTATCAGCGCGAAAATGCCACGATCGCCATCAGTACTCAAGCTTACTCACAGTTTATGCACAAAGGGGACTGCGCGATCGCGATGGCGGGCACGGCGACGGAACAATTCATCGGTTTGGGGAAACCTGCTTTTACTATTCCTGGTGCTGGCCCTCAGTTTACCCCAGGTTTTGCCGAGGCGCAAACGCGACTATTGGGTGAATCGGTAATTTTAGTATCTCAGCCGCAAGATGTGGGAGTGGAGATCCAGAAACTATTGCAGCAGCCAGATCGACTACAATCGATCGCGCAGAATGGTTTGTTACGGATGGGTAAACCTGGAGCCGCACACAGGATTGCTGAATGTTTGATGGAAGTCATGAATTAATTAACAACCAAATGAAAATAAATGGATTGACTACAAAACCAGGAGAACATAATGTTTGAGTGCCATATTTGTAATTCGAGAAAGTCTCACGCCGAGAATATTAGCGAGGTGTTTCAAATTGACGGCAAATTTCATCTTGTGGCAAATATTCCTACGACAGTTTGCTCTAACTGTGGAGAAGCGATCTTCAGCCGAGCGACCACAGAACATATTAGATCGATGCTGCATAGTAATTCTCAGCCGATCGAAACAATTTCTATGGATGTTTACGCATACTAGTTATGAGTTTGCGAACAAACTCAAACCCAATCCCGTCTATAATTAGGTCGTTTAGCGATCGAGTGAGTCTTTTGAAACAGCGTTCTAACTATTGGCAACTTCTTCCCTATCTGAATCCTCATTGGCAGATGATTAGCATCGGCTTATTCTGCGTTGTTGTATTTAGTCTTTTCTCGCCATTGATGGCATATTTAGCAGGAGATATATCTAAATATTTAGGTGCGGGAAATGTTGAGTTATTAATTAAACTCAGCTTAATTGGTGGATTGGTATTTGTAATTCGGGGCATTGCTCAATACGGACAAGATGCTTTGATGGCGAAGGTCGCATTTTCCGTCACCTTAGATTTACGCAAACGAATTTACAATCATTTACTAAAAGTAGGTTCGGCTTATACTCAGGTCGTGCAGACTGGGGATTTAGCCTATCGCTTGACTGAAGATATCGATCGAGTCGCTGAAGTTATCTACAAAATTTTTCATCAATTTATCCCTTGTGTACTGCAATTAATCCTAATTTTGGGATATCTAGTTTGGGTAAATTGGCAATTGACGATCGCTGTGTTTATTATGGCACCCCTGATTGCTATTTTAGTAGGCTGGTTTGGAGAACAACTCCGTAAATTCTCCCTCCGCAGTCAGAACAGAACTTCAGATTTATCTTCATTGGTTACTGAATTTACTGGCAACATGCGATCGATTCAAGCTTTCGCAGCCGAGGATTATGCTAATTTTCGATTTGGGCAAGAAGCCGAGCTAAATCGTCAAGCAAAATACAGTACTGAAAACCTCAAAGCTTTTCAGTATCCGATTATTGGCTTTATCCAAGCAGCAAGTATTTTGTTCTTATTTGTCTTGGCTGGTTGGCAAATTTCGCTAGGAAACTTGACTGGAGGCAAATTTGTGGGTTATGCAACTGCAATCGCCTTAATGATCGATCCAATCTCGATTACTACAGGTAATTATAATGAGATCAAACAGGCAGAAGCCTCAATCGATCGCGTCTTTGATTTGTTCAATATTCCAATCACAATTATCGAAAAGCCTAACGCGATCGAGTTACCCCGCATTACAGGTAAGATTGATTATCAGCATGTCAGTTTTGGTTATACGCCCGATAAATCAATTCTCAAATCATTCGACTTAAGTATCAAACCAGGAGAAACGATTGCGCTTGTCGGAGCTTCTGGCGCAGGGAAAAGTACAATTCTCAGTTTGTTAAATCGCTTTTATGATGTCTCATCTGGTAGCATCTCGATTGACGGTGTTGATATTCGCGATGTAACGCTCAAAAGTCTGCGCCGTCAGATTGGCATCGTCCCCCAGGATACAGTATTACTCTCAGGACATATCGCTCAGAACATCGCTTTTGGACAGACAGAATTCGATATTAAAGATGTCGAAGAGGCGGCTAAAATTGCTAATGCTCATCAATTTATCTCTCAACTTTCGCAAGGTTATTATACTTACGTTGGTGAAAAAGGGACGACTTTATCGGGCGGACAAAAACAGCGGATTGCGATCGCCAGAGCGGTATTATTCAACCCCCGCATTCTCATTCTCGACGAAGCAACTTCGGCGCTAGATTCCGAGTCTGAAGCATTAGTGCAAGAAGCACTCGAACGAATCATGGCAGATCGCACGGTATTTATTATCGCTCACCGTCTGGCAACAGTCCGCAAAGCAGATCGGATTTTAGTGATTGAGAATGGTGAAATTATCGAATCAGGTACTCATAGCGAACTACTCGATCGATCTGGACGCTATGCACAATTCTATGCGCGACAATTCAGCCAGCAAACTTAGACTAAATCTCCCTCGAAACCCAACATTTAGAGGATATTGGTGTGTGAGTTGGGTTTTGCTATCGCTCAACCCAACCTACAGATTTTCTAATTTCTGCACTAGCCCTGGCTTTTCCTACTTTAATACCAATGAAGACACCAGCTCGATAATGCTGGTAAAAAATCGGTTTTTAAAAATAAATCGGCTGTAATCCTTGCTACTGCATCACCATCTGCCCTAAATCGTCGCTCCAATTTATTTTCCAGACATTACGCCAGAACTGAAATTACAGCGATCGAGATGGGTAGTCTAGAGGTAGTGCTATTTTTGCCGCTACCCAGCATGACTACTAACGATCCATTATTTCCACTGCGAGAGGCACTCAAGTTCTCGCCCGATAATATCCCGCTCCGCCAACATATCGCCGATACGTTACTCAATCGGGGCGAAGCGGCGGCGGCGGCGATCGAATTTCAACAAGCATTAGCCCTCGCACCAGCCAATCTCGATCTCAAGCTGGGTTTGGCGAGAGCCTTTTATCAGGAGGAGAAAGATTCCGCCGCGTTAGTAATCATCGAAGATTTACTCGATCGTGGCGAGACTTCCGCTACTATTTTAACTCTCCACGCGCGGCTACTGATGCGATCGGGTGACTTGCATACCGCCGCTCAACAATTTCGTAAAGCAATTTCCCAAGATCCCAGTTTACAGGATTCCGAATTAGTCGATCGATTGGGTGTCAAGCAAGCTCAGGGTTTCGAGCCTGATGTACCAGCCCCCGAAGGGATCGAGAAATCGAGTATTTGCTTTGAAGATGTGGGTGGGATGGAAGATGTCAAAGAAGAAATTCGCCTGAAGATTATTTATCCGCTCACCCATGCCGAAATGTATCGCGCCTATGGTAAATCGATCGGGGGTGGGATTCTATTATACGGCCCACCAGGTTGCGGTAAAACCCATTTAGCCAGAGCCACAGCGGGCGAAATTCGGGCGGGATTTATTCCCGTCGGTTTGAATGACATTCTGAACATGTGGATCGGTAATAGCGAGAAAAATCTGCATGGATTATTTGACAGAGCGCGGCGAAATCAGCCCTCAGTTTTATTTTTCGATGAAGTAGACGCGCTCGCCGCCAGTCGCGCGGATCTGCGCCAAAGTAGCGGCAAACAACTCATTAACCAATTCCTCACTGAGCTAGATGGGGTGCAATATTCCAATGAGGGCGTACTGATTCTTGCGGCGACTAATGCGCCGTGGCATTTAGATACCGCCTTTCGTCGCCCTGGTAGATTCGATCGCATCCTGTTCGTACCACCCCCAGATGCTGCCGCTCGTGCCAGCATTCTGCGTTTGCTGTGTCAGGGCAAGCCGACATCGATCTCGACTATCAATTCCTCGCCCAGAAGACGGATGGCTGTTCTGGGGCAGATTTGAAGCTAGTGGTAGATCTGGCGGTGGAGAAGAAGCTCCAAGCAGCGATGAAAACAGGCATTCCCCAACCGTTAACTACCAAGGATTTAGCCACAGCAGCCAGCGGGGTGAAACCTTCTACTCGCGAATGGTTTAGCACGGCACGTAACTATGCCATTCATGCCAATCAGGATGGTAATTACGACGAGATTTTAAAATACCTGAAGATGTAGTTTTGGCCTCGCAATCTCAAATTTAAAACCGTTTATAAAGTTATGGATACAACACTCGATCGCGCTTGGTTATTGATGGGGAGCAATCGATTCGATCGATCGGAGCAAGAAATTCGCAAACATCTGAGCGAAAACCCAGATGATGCCCGCGCTCATACAATGCTGGCAATGTGTCTATTCGATCTGTCTCTTCATGATGATGCGATCGAGTCAGGTAAAAAAGCAATCGAGCTAGTACCAGAGAATCCTTATCCCTATTGGGTTTTAGCTTGTATATACATCCGATTGCAGCAACTAGATTCGGCTGAAGAATATCTGTTTGAGGCGATCGATTTAAATCCAGAGTATCCCGACTTTCACGCATCTTTATCCGAACTTTATTGGATGCGAGGACGTTCTCGTGAACTACCACATGAACAGAAAAAAGACTTTTTAGACAAAGGATCTGAAGCTGCTCGAACAGGTTTAGAGATTGAAGCAAATCATTTTAATTCCAAATTATATTTAATTAAGAATCTATTAGCTCTTGATGATGACAACTGCATTATCGAAGCAATCGATTTAGCAGAAGAATTACTCTCTCTCGATCCAGAAAGTGCCGAAGCTCACGAAGTTTATGCTCAGGCTTTATGCTGTAAATCAAGGAAAATAAAATATACTAAACAGGATTTAAATAGAATTTTATCGATTTTACAAGAATCACTTCGGCTCGACCCAAATCGACCTTATGCTAAGTTCTTAGCCTGTCACTTATTAGAGTGGCATTATTCAATACTGTCAATCAAGGAAGCTTGGCTTATAACTTTTCTCAAGTTTGTGAATATCGCCGCAATACCACTACTATCGCTGACATTATATTTTTACAACGTCAATGGCTTTCAGATATATTCGACAGGAGTTTTTGCGCTCTTAACTCTCATAAGCTTGATACCCATAATAGACTTGACTCAAGCACAACTGAGAATTTACTTTAACATCCAGTATCGTAAATTTTCACAGTCTGATAAAGCGATTGATTTGTTTAGATGGATAATTGCAATTATCGCTATTATTGGTTTGAGCTGGCAATACTTACCAGTATTTGTAATTAAAATATTAACCCTGATATTATGGTTTTGCTTGCCTGTTGTGGTGATAGTCTTATTATTTTCACTGCGCCGTTTAATAAAGAAATAGTAAAAAAAGACTTAAAAAGCAAATTTGCCCTATTGATAGCTCCCGATCTCCAAGCCTTCCCAATACTTCTCGGTTAATCTAAAAAATAGTTAGTCCGCGTAGGCGGACTTTGCAACACAAGCCACGATTTCAATCGTTAGCGGCACATATCAATCGGTTTTTAAAAACCGATCGACGAAAACCCGCGCCATTGCGTCGCCACCCCCCGCACCGCCGATTCGCTCTAGTCCATTTTCACGACATTGTTGGAGGTATTCTGCATTCCCCAACGTGCGCTGAATCGCTTGCGCCGCTTGAACGATCGTTTCCGCCGTGGCTGGTTTGGTACCGATGGTTTGAATCGAGGAACCTAATAGCCGCATTTGCGCTTCGGCAAATGTATAGGTAAACTGAGGGCCAGCACCAGGAATTTGAATAATGGGCTTACCCAAACCGACGGCTTGCTCGATCGCGGTGCCAGCCATTCCCGCGACAAGATCGCACTGATGTAAAATGTCCGCAAAGGCGTCGTAAATGCAGCGTAACTTAATCTGATGCTCGGGATGAGTCAAATAACCTGTCGGATGATATTCCCACCCTCTTGCCGCTGCTACCTGTTGGAGCGGGATCGTACCAGTCGCATCTGGTAAGCATAAGTTTGGCGTGACGGCGGCGCAAAACTGAATCCCATTCGGAAATAATGGTGTTGTCGCGATCGCTAAATCTAAAAGTAACTGTAAATTATTTCCGGCTTCTGGCAATCTACTTCCAGGTAATAAGGCAACTAGCGGTACTGGCGATAATTGCAAATCTTTCCCCGTAATTTCTAAAGCATCCATCGCTGGAAAGCCGACAAATATGGCTTTATCATAACCCTGTTTATTTAACAGTTCGGCTGTGTAGCGATCGCGTGTAAAAATCTGCTGACAGCGATCGGATTTTAGCAGCCATTCTGTCAGTTTCGGATACTGCATTCTATTCTCATAATATGCCGAACTCGATACCATAAATGAGATGTATGATTTGCCTGTCAAGTAGGCACCCAGCAGTACGACGACATCGCCAACTGCAAAAACTGCTTCGCAATCTTGACTATATTTACGAATGGATTGAACCTGTCGCCAGAGTAGGGTAAATAAACCCGATCGAATATCTTCTAGCAGTTTAAACCTGTCGTTATAGACGAAACCACCTGAAGGTAATGCTTCGGTGGGGCCGATAATATCGATATTTAAGTTACGATAAGCATTACCATAACCGACGATCGGCATTGCGCCGATTTTGACATCTGGGATTTGTTGGCGTAAGGCTTTGACTATTTGAATGGCATTGAGATCTTCGCCATGTCCGTTACTGATGAATAAAACTTTTTTCGGTGGCTGGTTTGAGTCTAAACTGTCCATTATTTAACCGCAGAGGCGCGTGAAGAGCGCAGAGATAAAGACTAAGTTAAAAGCTGAGAATATAAATATTCGGTTTTAATTAACATTCGATCGAGTGCAAAGTATTCTTCATATCTTGCTCTGCCATTTTGTGCTAATTCATCGACTAATTCGGGTCGATCGAGTAAGTATTGCATTTTTTCAGCTAGCATGTCTATATCTTTAGGCGGAATTAAAAAACCTGTTTTACCATCGGCAATTTGTTCGACAATACCGCCGATAGTCGTCCCGATGGTGGCTTTTTGTTGCGCCATTGCTTCAGCACAAGCTAAACTACAGGCTTCTTGCAACGAGGGCAAGACAAAGAAGTTAAATAAGCTCATTAGCTCAGGTAAATCGTTGACATAACCTGTGAAAATTGTCCTGTCTGCAATTCCTAAATCTTGAGCTTGCTGCTTGAGCTGCTGCTCTAATTCACCTACGCCTGCAATTACCAGACGTAAATTTGGTTTACCTTGTGCCACTCTAGCAAAAGCTTGTAATAAGTACGTCAATCCTTTGGCTTCGGATAGTCTAGCTGCCGTACCGATGATTGTTTGGGTGGTAGGATCGAGATTGAATCGCTCGGCTAAAGATGTGAATTTGGATCGATCGAGTATTGGTGTCGGTACGCCGTTATAAATCATCTCTAGTTTGGCGGGATTCATGCCAAATTTGACTAAAATGTCGGACTCTGTTTGACAGACAGAAATTACTTTAGTTGCCCAGAGATTAGCAAATAAACATGCTAAGCGATAGCTGACATCTGCACTGGCTCCATGATAGCCATGTACGGTAAATACAATCGGCAATTTGGGAAATAATAACCGCACGGGAATCATTAGTTCGTGTGCGCCATGAACGTGGATCAGATCGATCGATTGACGTTTTTGAGCGGCTTTAATTCCCGCAATTAGTTCTCGCAATCCTTTGAAAAAGTTACGTTCCCAGGCTGTAAATTCACAGTAATCGAGTTTTTGTTCTAAAAAAGGTGGCAACCCTTTACCCGTTGGCGCAAGCAATGTTACTCGATAGCGGTGTTGATACTCTTTCATCAGACTTAATGCCTGTCTTTCCGTACCGCCCAGATTTAGATAGGGTAAAATATAAACCAAATGCTTGGCATTTACCATACTTATGTAGGGTGGGCACTGCCCACCAACTAGGGTTTAAATACTGACAAGATCGACTGGGCATCACCGATAGTTTATTTGATGGCAGTGTTTAAATTTTATCGCTACGGCTGAAACCTTTGGGTACCCACACTTCGACTACGCTCAGTGCAAGCAAGGGGCACCCCTACAGGTTAATTGGAGGTAGCATCACAATTGTTAGTAAATTCCCATCGACTTAGTGCGAATGGGCTTGCAATACGCCTACGCTAGTTTGAATTGGGATGATATCTAGAGTATCTGGAGTCGCACAGAATTTGAGATCGTCAAAGCATTCTAGTCGTACCAAGCGTTGTCCGTGACTGGCGAGGTAAAATAAGTCTAAAAGATTGTCTTTCCACTGACGGTATAACGCGATCGAGGCTACTAGTTCATCATTACCAGCGACATCCGACAAGGGTACATTCAATTTAGTAATGATACTATCGGCGACCGCACCCGCACATACGGTATCTTCGAGTGAGTAGTCGCCCTCCCATCCCGATCCTACCATCCAGACTGTCTCTGGCTGCTGGGCGACGACATAATCGACGATCGCTTGACGGTTGACTAAAGCGGCGGCGAGGACGATTTTGGCATCCTGGATGCGCTGCAAGGTGCGGGTACCATTGGTGGTGCTGAT
>NZ_JANLWO010000561.1:0-5893 GCF_031364565.1 Chamaesiphon sp. OTE_20_metabat_361 | reverse complement strand
AAATAGTGCTGAAGTACTATTGAAAGGGGTATTATAATAACGCTATCTACCTGCGCTAAATATTGCCCTATGTCTTTCGTTGGTTTGCACATGCACAGTGACTACAGCCTGCTAGACGGAGCTAGTCAGTTGCCGAATTTGGTCGATCGAGCGGTAGAATTGGGGATGCCTGCGATCGCATTGACGGATCATGGTGTGATGTATGGAGCGATCGAACTGATTAAAGTCTGTCGCACTCGCAATGTCAAGCCGATTATTGGCAACGAGATGTATGTGATTAATGGTGACTTCACGCAGCAGAAGCGGTATCAGAAGTTTCACCAGGTAATCCTAGCGAAGAATACCCAGGGATATCGGAATTTAGTGAAGTTGACGACGGTATCTCACCTCGAAGGCTTTCAGGGGCGAGGAATTTTTGCGCGTCCTTGTATCAATAAGGAATATATCGAGAAATATAAGGAAGGGTTAATCGTAACTAGTGGTTGCTTGGGTGGTGAAGTTCCCCAAGCAATCATGGCTGGACGACCCGATGCGGCGCGAAAAGTTGCGAAATGGTATAAAGATCGATTTGGTGAAGATTACTACCTAGAAATCCAAGATCATGGCTTGAAAGAAGATCGAGTCGTGAATGTGGAAATCGTCAAAATTGCGCGCGAATTAGATATTAAAATTATTTCCACTAATGATTCGCACTTTGTCTCCTGTTATGACGTGGAGGCTCATGATGCGTTGCTGTGCATTCAGACGGGGCAACTAATCCGTGAAGACAAACGGATGCGCTATAGCGGCAATGAGTATCTCAAGTCTGCCGAGGAAATGGCAGCATTATTTCGCGATCATTTACCCGATGATGTCATTGCGGAATCGATCGCCAATACATTAGAAGTTGCGGATAAAGTTCAACCTTATAACATTTTAGGCGAACCCAAAATTCCCGATTTTCCGATTCCAGTCGGACATACTCCTGCTACTTTTGTTGAGGAAATTTCACGAGAAGGATTGAAGGAACGGCTGAAGGTGCAACGGTATGGCGATATCGAGAAAGTTTATCAGGAACGGCTCGATTTCGAGCTGAAAATGATCGAGCGGATGGGATTTTCGACGTACTTTTTAGTTGTCTGGGATTATATCAAATTTGCCCGTGACAGGGCTATTCCAGTCGGCCCTGGACGGGGTTCTGCTGCGGGTTCGCTGGTGGCTTATGCGATGAAGATTACCAATATCGATCCCGTACATCATTGTCTCCTGTTCGAGCGGTTTCTAAACCCAGATCGGAAGTCGATGCCGGATATCGATACGGACTTTTGTATCGAACGTCGTGCCGAGGTAATTGAATATGTAACCCAGAAGTATGGGAAAGAGCGAGTAGCGCAGATTATCACGTTTAACCGGATGACATCTAAAGCGGTGTTGAAGGATGTGGCGCGGGTGCTAAATATCCCCTACGGTGCGGCAAATGAGTTAGGAAAAATGATCCCGGTGGTGCGGGGGAAACCGACAAAATTGGCGGTGATGATTTCGGATAAAACGCCAGTACCGGAGTTTAAACAGACTTATGAAACGGGTGAATATGCCGATCCGGAAACTGGCGAAAAAATTACTGCCAGACAGTGGATTGATATGGCAATGCGCATCGAAGGTACTAACAAAACCTTTGGTGTCCACGCGGCGGGTGTGGTGATTTCGGCGCAGCCTTTGGATGAGATCGTGCCATTGCAACGGAATAATGATGGCTCGGTAATTACTCAATACTATATGGAAGATCTCGACTCGATGGGTCTATTAAAAATGGACTTTTTAGGATTGCGGAATCTGACAATTATTCAGAATGCGATCGATACGATCGAGCAAACCAAAGGCGATATAATCGATCCGGATGATATCACTTTTGAGGAGCGACGGACTTATAAAATTTTAAATAAAGGCTCGTTGAATAAACGTCCCGCGACTGTCGAAAAAACATATAAACAAGTCGAGTCGGGAGATTTAGAAGGTGTCTTTCAACTAGAGTCTTCCGGGATGCTGGATGTGGTGGCAAGATTAAAGCCGTCGAGCATTGAGGATTTATCCTCCATTCTCGCACTATACCGTCCGGGACCGTTAGATGCGGGACTGATTCCAATTTTTATCGATCGCAAACACGGACGCGAGAAAATTACTTACGAGCATCCAATTTTAGAAACTATTCTAGAGGAGACGTATGGAGTAATTGTCTATCAAGAGCAGATTATGAAAATCGCTCAAGATTTGGCTGGATATACTCTCGGAGAAGCCGATATCTTGCGGCGGTGTATGGGTAAGAAAAAAGCCGATGAGATGAATAAACAGCGCGAGAAGTTCCTCGATGGTGCGGCGAAAAAAGGGGTAGCTCACTCGATCGCCGATGCACTGTTTGATAAAATGGTTTTATTCGCAGAATATTGCTTGAGTTATGACACAAAAGTAATGACAGTTGAATATGGTGCTTTACCAATCGGTAAAATTGTCACGGAAAAAATAGCTTGTACGGTTTGGAGTGTGGATGAGAGCGGTTGTATAATTCAGCAGCCGATCGTCCAATGGCACGATCGAGGTCAACAGGAAGTATTTGAGTATCTACTAGATAATGGTAATATAATTCGGGCCACAGTAAATCATAAATTCATGACTAGCGATCGACAAATGTTGCCAATTCAAGAGATATTCGATCGCAACTTAGATTTACTACAAATCGATGAATTGTCATGACAGCTACTGGATACCTAAAACTAAATACACGACAAAAACAAGCAATATTACTTGCTTTTCAAAGTGGTGAAGAATGTCGAGCAATTCCCAAATTAGTGGGAGTCAGTGGGAGGTCTGTCTCTAGAGTTTTAGCCGAATTCGGGGTGAATACTAAGCGTAAAAATAGGTACACTCTCAATGAAAACTATTTTGACAAAATCGATACTCCTGTCAAATCTTACCTACTTGGATTAATGGCTGCTGATGGCTGTGTCACAGACAAAAATTATATAGTTTTAGAGTCTGTGGATCGAGAGTTGGTAGAACTTTTTGCTAAAGAGATTGAATATTCAGGAGAAATTAGAGAAATCGATCGATCTCCTCATCAACCACATTTTCGGGTAAATTTTTCATCGCAAAGGTTAGCGAGATCGCTACATCAGTGGCAAATTATTACAGATCGCATGGCTAGCGATTCTTATCGATTTCCCGCAGCAGAATATCTTAATCCTTATGTACTCGGCTATTTTGATGGAGATGGTTGTGCATATCCCAATAAAGGTAGAAGTGGCGGAATAGTATGTATTGTTGGCTCAAAAAACTTTGCAGAAGAGTTGTCTGAAGTCATGAAGATGGGATCGACAATAGCTCACAGTCATAACATAGTTTATTATTGGCGTATTTTCAGTAAAATTAATATCCAAAAATTTTACGATCTGATGTATGTATATCCCAACTTAGGATTAGCACGTAAGAAAGAAAAAATAGAACAAATATTAGGGAGTTACCATCGTGGCTAAAATTATTAGTTGTACGTCTTTAGGCACCCAATCCGTTTACGATATTGGATTAGAGAAAAATCATAATTTTCTATTAGAGAATGGCTCGATCGCATCTAACTGTTTCAATAAAAGCCATTCTACTGCTTATGCTTATGTTACTTATCAAACAGCATTCTTGAAAGCAAATTATCCGGCTGAATATATGTCGGCGCTCTTGACGGCTAATAGTGGCGATCAAGATAAAGTGACTCGCTATCTGAATAATTGCGAGCAAACTTTAGATATCAAAGTCGAGCCGCCAGATATAAATCGATCGTATGTCAAATTCCGTCCGGTTGTCGATCCGGAGCGTCCCAATCGGTTGAATATTTTATTCGGATTATCGGCAATTAAAAACGTTGGTGAAGCCGCGATCGAGAATATTCTCAAGGCACGTGAGGAAGGGGGTGAATTTACATCACTTGCAGATCTGTGTCAGCGGGTTAGTTTGCAAGCTGTCAATAAGAGAACGTTAGAATCATTGATTCAATGCGGTACTTTTGACAATCTCGATCGCAATCGACGGCAATTAATTAACGATTTGGACGTAATTATACCATGGTCGCAAAGCCGCGCTAAAGAAAAAGCGATCGGACAAGGTAACTTATTCGACTTACTAGGTGATTCAAAACCGGAAGTAGGCGGCTTTGATGCGGTGCCTAAATCGCCGTTAGTGAGTGATTTTCCATCTTCGGAACGATTGCAATTCGAGCAGGAACTTTTGGGTGTATATGTTTCGGATCATCCACTCAAAAATGCTGAAAAAGCTGCCAAAAGTCACCGCCACGATTTTAAAAGAATTATCGAAATTGAAAAACCTTGCAAGGATGTTAAGTTGGTGGTAATGCTGACAGAGGTCAAAGTAGTTCAGACTAAGAAAGATAACAAGTCAATGGCGATTCTGAAGCTAACTGATATTGCGAGTAGCAAATTAGAAGCGGTCATTTTTCCAGAAGCTTATGAAAAAATCAAGGATCTGTTAATCCCAAACAGCTCGGTAATTTTGGTTGGCAAAGTCAGCCGCAAGAAAGATAATGACGAACTGCAAATGATCGTCGATGAAGCGATCGAAATTGACTATAGTGCCGTCCATAAGCCAGTAGATGAAGAACTTACACCTCAACATTTAGTCCTGATTGAATTACCGATTAATGTGGCGACAGATGAGATCCAATCTCAAGCCTTGAAAACAATGATTGAGGAGTATTCTAGCAATACAGTAGCAGTCAAAACACCAGTGTATGCGATCGTGCGGGGCGAAAATGGTTATCAGTTAGTCCGGTTTGGCAAACAGTTTTGGGTGCAAGACTCGAATATGTTAGTAGACAGAATGCAGGCGCGCGGCTTTGATATCCAAGTCAAACAAATTAGCTTCGATCGAGATTAACGATCGGTTGAGAGAAATATCTTACAGACGATCGTCGATGGCTAGTTTATACTAGTAAAGCAGCGTACGACGATACATTAATGAAACCTTACACAGCCTCGTTAGATTCTGGTTGGCGGCACGAATTTATTCAAACCAACAACATTCGTTTGCACTGTGTCACCCAAGGTGAGGGCGAATTAGTTGTTTTACTGCATGGGTTTCCAGAATTCTGGTACTCTTGGCGGCATCAGATTCCGGCATTGGCACGTCACTTTAAGGTCGTCGTTCCCGACTTACGAGGGTATAATTATTCAGACAAGCCTGCTGATGGCTACGATCTCGATACCCTCAGCAGCGATATTCAGGGGCTAATCGCGTCACTGGGCTATGCCAAAGCACACATCGTCGGACACGACTGGGGTGGTGCAATTGCATGGCACCTAGCTCAAAAATGTCCCCAAGTACTCAATCGCTTGGCAATTCTCAATGCACCCCATCCTCAACGACTACTGCAAGAGATGGGCAGCAATCTCGATCAATTGCGGCGGAGTTGGTACATGTTGGCTTTCCAAATTCCGGGTTTACCAGAGTGGGCAATTCAGCAAAACCTCAAAGATTTTATCCTGAATGTGTTTCGCGGACAAGCTGTGCGCAAAGGAGCTTTTACGGCGGAGGATCATCGAATTTATCAGGAGGCATTGGAGAAACCTGGTGTTTTAGGAGCTGCACTCAAGTACTATCGAAATTTACTTTCCCCTCAAAATTGGTTGCAACAGTTAAACAATTCGCCTTCTATTGTTACGGTACCTACTTTGATGCTCTGGGGTGAAGAGGATAGTTTTCTAAGCAATCGTTTGACGGAAGGGATGGAGCGACTCATCTCAGCACCATTTAAACTTAAGTTAATTCCCCAATGTGGACATTGGATTCAACAAGAAGTACCCCAAATTGTCAACCGCGAATTATTAGATTTTTTCCAATCTACCAGTCTTTCAGT
>NZ_JANLWO010000438.1:0-5934 GCF_031364565.1 Chamaesiphon sp. OTE_20_metabat_361 | reverse complement strand
TGCTGAAGCAGTCGCTCCTGGCACTTTATCGATTTTAGGTGAAGTACTCGATCGGTCGTTATTCGATCGCCAGCAAATATTAAGTTACGGCAAGGGTCAGATTTCGACGATCGCCGATATCGAACGAGCGAGGTTCACAGGTGTCCAAATCGCCAATCTGCAACGTTTACAAGTGCGGGCAAGTGTCTCGATCCCAATTTTAGTCAACAATAAATTGGCGGGGCTAATCGTTGGCGATATGTGTCACGCGACGCGTAATTGGAAGCCAGAACTCCTCGAAACACTCGCGCAGATTGCCGTTCAAGTCGGACTGGTCTTAAATCAGGCGCAACTCTTTGCCCAAAGAGAAGATGATGCGCGTAAATTGCAGATTATTTCCAATTTCACCCTACAACTGCGGCAATCGCTCAAACGGCAGGATGTACTCAATACCGCCGTCGAACTAGTCCGCTATGCCTTGGATCTCGATCGAGCTGTCATTTTCGAGTTAGATGCAGATTTTAAAGGTCTGATTACTGCCGAATCAGTCGCTCTAGACAAACTGGCGCTGCTGGGCACTACGTTTGATGATTGTTGTATTAAAGATGCTGGCTACGAGCGCGGCAAGATAACGGCATTTGCGGATATTTATGAGGCGGGGTTGACACCATGCCATATCCAGATGCTCGAACAGATCCAAGTGCGGGCAAATTTGGTCGTACCGATTTCGCTTGACGGGCACTTATTTGGACTACTAATCGGACATGAATGTCGAGCACCGCGCGCGTGGCAACCCGATGAAATTAATTTATTCAACCAGTTGGCGACTCAACTTGCCCTCGCACTCAACCAAGCCTTACTGATCGAACAACGCGAAGCCGCCGCCAAAAGGTCGCAATTAATCTCCGAGATTACCCTCAAACTGCGACAATCGATGGATGAAGCCGAGATTCTAAATATGGCGTTGCCCGAAATGCGTGAGGCGCTAGGACTCGATCGAGCCAGTATTCTGATTGTCGATAGCAACGGGGAAGGTGAGGGGAAAATTATTGCTGAATCGGTGATATCGCCAGAATTTTCGATCCTGGGGGCGACGATCCCGGCAGACTTTATGTTTGAAGTCCTGGGTCAAGGTTATGTCGAAGGCTCGTACATTCAAGTTGACAATCTTCAGAATTCTAACTTGAGTGCAGCGCTCAACGCTCAGTTGCGCAACATGCACATTAAGTCGATCTTTACCACCCCGATTATCGTCAACAATAAATTTTTCGCAATCTTTAGCGGCACTATGTGTCAGCAGGAGCGCCGCTGGCAAAAGTCCGAGATCGATCTGCTCGTCCAGATCGCCGCGCAAGTCGGGGTCGCCCTCAGCCAAGCACAGCTTGTCGGGCAATTGGAACTGGCAAATTTCCAACAGTCGGCATATGCCGCCAGTCAAGAAGCTGCCCGCCAGACACTCCAAAAACACGCCTGGGATTTGCTGCTGCAAGTCGATCGGATCTCTCAAGGCGATCTGACGCTCCGCGCCCATGTCACCGAAGATGAAATCGGGACGATCGCCGATTCCTACAATTCGACGGTACAGAGCCTGCGGGGTTTAGTCAATAGCGTCCGCAGCGTCTCCCAAGAAGTAGTGACTACCGCCACGATCAATGAGATTTCGGTAGCCGAACTCTCGATCGAAGCCCTCCAACAGTCTGAAGACATTGGGTTGGCACTGAGTCGCCTGCGCGATATGTCCGGCTCGATCGATCTAGTCGTCAACAATGCCCTGATTGCCGAGTCAGCGGTGATGGAATCGGCGGAACTAGTCCAAGCTGGAGACGCCGCGATGAATCTAGCCGTCGAAGGGATTCTGACAATTCGGAATACAGTTGCCGAAACCGCCAAAAAAGTCAAGCGACTCGGTGAATCTTCTCAAAAGATCTCCAAAGTTGTCAATCTGATCGGTAGCTTTGCCGCTCAAACCAACCTGCTCGCACTCAATGCCAGTATTGAGGCAGCCCGCGCGGGTGAAGAAGGACGCGGCTTTGCAGTCGTCGCCGAAGAAGTGCGCTCCCTAGCGCGCCAATCTGCCGCCGCTACGGGTGAAATCGAAAATCTCGTCGCCAGCATCCAAGCGCAGACGAGTGAAGTCGTCATGGCAATGGAAGCAGGCACCGAGCAAGTAGTGATCGGGACAAAATTAGTCGATGAAACTCGATCGAGTCTCAACCGAATTACCGCCATCAGTCTCAAAATCGGCGAACTAGTCGAATCGATCGCCCAGGCGGCACTCCTCCAGTCCGAAAGTTCCGCCCAAGTGACCCAAAGCATCGATCGAGTCGCCGATATTTCCCAGAAAACTTCACTCCGCGCCGATAACGTTCAAGCTTCATTCCAAGATCTCCTTCAGCTCGCTCAAGAGCTACAGAAGAATGTCGGTCAGTTTAAGATTGAGTAAATAGTGAATGGTGAATAGTGGATAGTGAATAGTGAATGGTGAATGGTGAATGGTGAAGAAAAAAACTAAAGCAATAAACAACTTTCATTCTTAACTTACTTAAGCCTATATTTTAATCCAATCATCAGATCTTGTTGCTATCCACTATCCACTATCCACTATCCACTATCCACTACCTCCCATGTACATCGACCCTGAATTACGAGATCGAGTTTATCAGCTCTTTAGCTTGGAAGTACCCAAGATGTTGCAGCAGATCGAAACAGAACTCGTGACATTGAGTATCGATCGCAGTGCGACTAAAGTAGATAATTTATTGCGGGCGGCACACTCGATCAAAGGTGGGGCGGCAAGTTTGGGTTTAGAGGCAATTGCCGATCTCGCTCATCAAATCGAAGATATCTTTCGGGTGCTCAATCATCCAGATTTACCTTTCGATAGCAATTTGGATCGACTTTTATTTCGGATCTACGACTGTCTAAATCAACTCGTTACCGCTGAAATTAATGGCGAGCAATTACTTGCCGGATTTCATACGAGCACGCAAATTATTTTGGCCGATCTGGATGAAGAGATCGGCCATTTTGTGATTGCTGGTCAAAAAATTCCTGACAATCGCTTACTCGGAGTCGATCTGACGCAATCAATTTTTGAAGTGGATATCGCTCAGAGTTTAGCCAGACTCGAACGCGTCCTCCTCGATCCCGAATGCGATCGGATCGTAGTCGGAGAGTTCCGCGCTCAATCAGAGGTATTTACAGGAATTGCCAGTCTGACTGATACGCCTGGATTTGGCGTACTCGCTCAGGCGACGATCGCGGCTTTAGATCGTCATCCCGACCGGGCGAGAGAAATTTGTTGTTTTGCCTTAGTAGATTTTTATGCGGCTCTGACAGCGGCGCTGACTGGCGATCGCGACCGTTGTGGCGCGATCTCTCCCGGTTTTGCATTTTTAATCGCCGAGCTACCCACAGCACAGCGGGAGGGGGCTGAAGCAGTAGCCGCTGGAGTAGACCAAGTTGAGGTCGCGCGGGACTTATTCGATCTCGCAGATGTCTTTGATGCGCCAACTTGGAGCGCGGTACCTACCGAATTTAAGTCGCTCGGATGGGAAGCACTATTACCGAGCGCGGCGGAAGTTGAGTCTGTCTCGACTGAGGTGCGATCGGCACTAGTTATCGAACAGACAGCAAGTTTGAGTTATGACTTAGTAGATATTTTTGATGTCTCGATCGCCGCTGTCATCCAGAGATCCACCGACGATCGCGCCAATTTGAGCTACGATCTGGTTGAGATCTTCGACACGCCTTGTCAGAGTAGATCGCTGGAGCCACAAATTGCGGTTTATTTACCAACCGACGAGGGAGATTTCGATTTAGTCGATCTCTTCGAGCCACCACTGCCAGCGAGTGTATCACGGGCGAATGCGGCAGTCGAACTAAAAGATCTCGATCGCCATATTGCCGAGATTACTAGCAATTTCGACAAGTTTGCACCGCTGACACTCTCGACATTTGCGCCGCCAGCAACGGCAATTAAGCCAGCACGGCTCAACCAAAAATCGCGGAAAGCGATCGGTACGCCGATGCCCCAATTATCGGTACGGGTGGGACTCGATCGGTTGGAGCGGATGAATAATGTCATGGGCGAACTGGCGATCGAGCGGCATGGCTTGGCGCTATCTAACGAGCAATTTGGGGATACGTTAGGGCGACTCAGATCCAAATGTGCAAATTTTCAGACTATTAGCGACAGACTCAGACAAATTGCCGATACGCTGAGTAGTGCCGCTCCACAGCCGCCGCGTGAGTCGATGTCATCGCCACCCAGTCTCGGTCAGGAATTTGATGTCCTAGAACTCGATCGTTATAGTGAAGTGCAGACGATCGCGCAAGCCACCATCGAGCAACTGGCGCAAATTGAAGAACAGATCGAAGATCTCTCCCTATTTGTCACCCAATCCCACCGCCAAATCGATCGCCAAAAACAGCTCCTGTCACATCTGCGGGACGACCTGATGTGGTCGCGGATGTTGCCCTTGGGTGAAATTCTCAATCGCTTCCCCCGCACCCTCCACGATTTGTCAGTCGAATTTGACAAACCAGTAGACCTCAAAATTACCGGAGCTGGAGTACTAGTCGATCGCGCCGCCATCGACAAACTATTCGACCCGCTAGTGCATCTCCTCCGTAATGCTTTCGATCACGGGATCGACTCCCGTGAA
The DNA here is from genome assembly GCF_031364565.1 of Chamaesiphon sp. OTE_20_metabat_361. Taxonomy (NCBI): domain Bacteria; kingdom Bacillati; phylum Cyanobacteriota; class Cyanophyceae; order Gomontiellales; family Chamaesiphonaceae; genus Chamaesiphon; species Chamaesiphon sp. OTE_20_metabat_361. The sequence goes on along the minus strand of NZ_JANLWO010000438.1, from coordinate 1,288 downwards.
GCCCGTCAAGCTGCTGGTAAGTCCGAACGCGGCGCGATCGCCATCGATGCCTATCATCAGGGCAGTCAGACTGTTATCGATATTACAGATGATGGTCGGGGCATCGACATTAATGCCATTCGCACTAGAGCGATCGCGCGGCAAATATTGACACCCGCCGCCGCAGTTGACGCGACGCGAGAGCAATTGTTAGATTTATTATTCGTACCGGGTTTTTCTACTACCGAGCGGATTACCAAATTATCGGGGCGGGGGATGGGATTGGATATTGTCAAAGCCCAAATCCAGTCGATTAAAGGATCGATCTCGATCGACTCCCAACTCGGACGCGGCACTACTTTTACGCTGCGGATTCCCCTGACGCTGACGATCGCCCAATTGATGATTTGTCAAGTCGGTAATGCTGTTTATGCCTTCCCGGCAGATAGTATCCAAAAAATTGTCGTTCCTACTCCCGCGCAAATGTTCGAGCGAGATCGGCAGTCTTTTTGCCAGTGGCACGATCTGACGATTCCAGTCTACAACCTCGCCGATCTGCTCACCTACTCGATCCCCGTCCCCGAACGGACGATTTCGCTCACACTCAAGAGTAGCGCTCACAACCCTGCTGACTGGTTGGCGCCCCTGTTTTTGATCCGCAGAGGCGACCGGATTGTCGCGCTCCAGATCGATCGGATGATTACCGAGCAAGAGCTGACGATCGCCCCTTTCGGGACATCGATCTCGCCACCGAGCTATAGCTATGGCTGTACGATTTTGGGGGATGGCGAGATCATCCCCGTACTCGATCCACACACCTTGATCCGCGTCTTGGTCGAACAGCCGCAGCCGCTAGTGACAACAGCAGCGGTACCAGCACCAGTGTCCGATTCAATGCCGTCGATCTTGGTCATCGATGACTCTATTACTACCCGTCAAAGTTTATGTCTTTCCCTCGAAAAATTTGGCTATCGCACTATTCCCGCTAAAGATGGTCAAGAAGCACTGCAAATCTTGCGCCAAAAAGTCAGCGAAATTAAATTGGCAATTTGTGACGTGGAGATGCCGAATATGAATGGCTTTGAATTCCTAAATATCTATCGTCAAGACCGGACGATTTCTCACGTCCCAGTGGTGATGTTGACTTCTCGCAGCAATAACAAACATCGCCAATTTGCCGCTCATTTAGGGGCAGTTGACTATTTTATCAAGCCTTATGTCGAACAAGATTTTATGACGGCAATTTCTAAGTTAATCGATGTTTAATAATCGATCGCGTTAATTATAAATGGTAACATTATATGCTTGC
>NZ_JANLWO010000422.1:0-8171 GCF_031364565.1 Chamaesiphon sp. OTE_20_metabat_361 | reverse complement strand
TAATATCTCATAGTCCAGTGACATCTTGCCCAATTCACAAGCGTGAGTATTTAATAGTAGTTGGTGGATTCGATCCATTCTTAGTTACTAGACATGAAAACAATCTACATTTACGCCTCGTCCTGGCAGGTGTACAGTTTGTTTATGCCCCTTGCTTAGTGTATAAGTATCGACAGTACAGTGACGATCGACGATTATCACAAGCTGCTTCTACGAAAATGGGAGATATGTACTATTTTGAGGTATTAGAGAGAGAAAAGGCAATAATTGAAGAAAAAACTGCTCAGCCTTTATCAGCCGAGGTGCGATCGACTTTCGCTAGAGATTATTGGACTTATGGACGAGTAGTTTTAAGGGAAGGCTATCGTGATACGGCTCAAAAATACTTCTCTGAAGCTCGTAAGTTAGACCCCGATCGCTGTATTGTCGGCAATAATCCTTATCCGCTGTTGGTTAAATCGATCGGGGTAGGTGGGGCAGAACTCACAATGAGTTTATTAAAGAAATTCAAGCTCAGATGACATTTAAGTCAAAACTGTATTATAAATGGTTTACTTATGAGCGTGCAGGAGCAAATTAAACAAAGAGAAATCTGGTTGGATATTCTTAAAATTATAGCAAGGCTATGTGCGCTTTTAATTTATGTATCTTACTGCCTTCCTGACAATACTTTATTTCAAAATATAGAATAAACCTGTATCTACTAAAAACCTTTTAGCTCCTTCGAGCAATTCATTCTTAATTATTTATAAAAGCTATTTATGTTGTAGACTTAAATTCATCGGAACCATCGATGCAGCTAATTTATCGCATCCTATATGAAAGTAATTTTTGATATTTCATCAGTTGGAGATAATCCAGAAACTAGAACAGGCATAGCTAGAACTGCCTGGAGCTTAGCCGATCTACTACATCAAAATCTAGGTGACGACCTAAGCTTTTCTGCCACTGGTTCTGTTGCAGCATCACTTCAGACACAAAGGCTACTTGAGGCCCATCCCAATCTTTGTTCCGCTATCCATCCAATCAGTAATATCGCGAAAAATGTAGATCGATTACATCAGCAAGTTAGCAGCGATCGATCCAACTCTTGTAGTCAAGCTATTCGGAAAACTCAACAGTCAATATTGCTGAATATTTCTAGATTTATTAACATTACCAGACAACCGATTGATTCACAAATATTAGCCCAAGCTGATGTATTTCATTCTTCTTATCCACGCATTCCTAATCAAGTGAGGAAGGCGCTCCCCAATCGGCACCTCCAGACAGTTTACGATTTAACTCCGTTACTCTTAGCTGAAAAATACTTCGCTCCAGGGCAACGAGGGATCACACAAAGATTGATCGATACTATTCAGCCCAATGATTGGGTAACAACGATATCAGACGCTACTCGGAACGACCTCTTAAACAGAAAAAGGCTAAATCCCGAACGAGTTGCGACAATTTATTTAGCGGCATCTCCCGAACTTTTTTATCCAGTTTCAGATAAATCTGTCATCCAAGCAACAAAGCAAAAATATCAGCTTCCAGAAGGAGATTATTTTCTCTCACTTCACTCTCTAGCTCCTCATAAAAATATGGAGCATCTAATATCTTGCTTTAGACAGGTCATTTTACAAGAGAAAAAGCAAGATTTACACTTAGTAATCTGTGGAGGAAATCAAGGCGCAGTCGGATCGATGATTAAAGATAACCAGTTAACAGATACAGACTTAAAATTTATTCACTTTGCAGGATTTATAGATGATAGTGACTTAGCTGCAATCTATAGCGGTGCGCTTGGTTTTATTTTTCCTTCTCTTTACGAAGGATTTGGATTGCCAGTACTAGAAGCGATGCAGTGTGGCTGTCCAGTTATCAGTTCTAATACTTCATCTTTACCCGAAGTCGTTGGAAAAGCTGGTTTTTTAGTTTCACCCACAGACAAAGATACTCTTTGTGAATATATAGTTAAACTCGATCGTAGTAACGAGTTACGGTCTGAGTACTCTCAGCATAGTCTAGATAGATCTGCTCTTTTTAGCTGGAAAAAAACAGCGGCTGCAACATTGAAAATTTATGAGCGTATGATGTCATAGTTCTAGATATATACTTAATAGTAGCCCTAGGTTGGTGAGAGACATCTAATTCATTAGAGGTATTTATCTTTAGATATTTATTTTCTACGACCGACCGTATTTTCAAGAATGTTACAATTATTTAATATAAAATTAATTAAGATATTTGCTTGGAGCGATAGCAAAAATTTACATAGTCAAAAATTATTATGAAATCACTATCGATTAAATTAATAGAATTATTAATTGCGAAAGGATTCAAATTACCATTATCTTTCTCAGAACTGGTGAAAGGTTTTTATAAGCGAATTTTGTATAAACAGTTATTAGATACCTTAAAAATCAACTGTGTCATTGATGCTGGAGCAAATAATGGTGGGTTTGCAAAACAATTAAGGTCTTTAGGGTATGCGGACTATATTCTTAGCTTTGAACCCGATCCTTTTGCATATGCTGAGTTGCACAGTCACTTTGCGAATGACTCGCGATGGAAGGGATATAATTTGGCATTAGGAAGTACGGACTCTCAGTTAATTTTAAATATCAATGAATTTTCGGTAATGAATTCTTTTTTATCAGGAAATGAAAATACTTCTGCAACAGTTAAGACTATAAGTGTCGAAGTAAAAACGCTTGATTCTCTAGCAAATGATGTTCTTTGTTTGAATAGTGATGTCCGTATATTTTTAAAAATGGATACTCAAGGATTTGATTTAGAGGTGATGAAAGGAGTTCAGGCTCTAAGAGATAAAATATTTTTATTGCAATCTGAAATATCTATTCAACCATTGTATAAAAATATGCCTCACTACCTAGAATCTTTACAATTTTATGAAACATTAGATTTTGAGCTAGTCGATCTTTTTTCAGTAACTCGAAATTCAAAAGGAGTAATTGAGTATGATGCAATAATGATAAGTACCTCCGACGCTCGGATTAAATAGATTATATGAAATATCTGACACTACTTGAAGATCTAGATTATCGAGGATCGCAACGAGTAGCTCAAAACTATTCTCTTGGCATGAAGGCTTTAGGACATGATATTCGAGTTTTAACAATTAATGCCCTTGGAAGCAGAACAGAGTATTTGACTCAGGAAGGAATTGTCTGCTCTTGCATAGCTACTCAGCCAGAAAGTATAGATGAAATCTCTATTTGGTCGCCAGATATCGTTCATATTCATCGATCGGGCATATATGATGAGAAAATAAATCAAACAATTGTTGAACTTAAAAATAGGGTTAATCCGATCGTAATCGAGACTAGTATATTCTCGCGCGTAGATTATAAAATTCAGCCCAATATCATCGACATCCATTTGCATCTGACAAAATGGTGTTTATGGAAATGGCTACAATGGTCAAAATCTCTAACTTACAAGCCATTAGCTACGATTTTACCTAACTCAGTAATTTCTAGCTTATTTTACAGAAGTTCCACGCAAGATATTATCGATTGCAAAAGTAAATTAGGCATACCTCAAAATAATTTTATATTCGGTAGAGTCGGTGCTAACTGTGAAGCAAAATGGCACCCCATAATTGTAAATGGCTTTGAAAATATTGCTAAAACTCATAATAATGTTTCACTATTGCTGGTTTCGCCACCACCATCAATTCTCAAGCTAGTTGAGAATCTACCCATAAATATTAAAAATCAAGTATTCATAACACCTAAGATAGAAAAGGATGGAGAGTTACGACTTTTGTACTCAAGCATGAATGTGATGCTTCATGGTTCTCGAATTGGGGAAAGTTTTGGTATAGTTTTAGCTGAATCATTATTGTGTGAGACTCCATCGATCGTTTTAAGTTCTCCGATGAAAGATAATAGTCAAGTTGAAATTATTAAGCATCAGCAGACAGGACTTGTCGTTAATAACGCAGAATCTTTTATTCAGGCAATGAAAGAAATATACGATTGCCAGGACAAAGCTAGAGAATTTGGTAAAAATGGTCGCAAAGATATAATTGATAACTACGATAACGAGTATGTCTGCAATAGATTAAATTTACTCTGTAAGCTGCTACTAGACAATCGCCAAGAATTAGCTAGTATAGCCCCACAACTTTTGAATGACAATGGTTTTGTGACAGAAGTACCTAATTTTATGAATGTACTAGATGAATTTTATGGCCAGGTACCAATTCATGAAAAAATTATCGCAAAACTAGTTCATCATCCCCAAATATATCGTTTTTATGTAAATGCTATCTTAGCTGCTAAGTTCAACTAACTATTTTTGAAATGCACATTACTACATATTTACAACCCGAACGCACTTATTTACCTTGTACGGGGGTAGGAAAGCATATCAATAATATATTACTCAACCTTGCTAAGCGGCAAGGTTTCGATATTTCATTACTGGTCGCTCATGAGTATCTTAACTCCGATCGCCAACTCGATCCTCGGACACCTTTACAAAATTTTGAGCTGCGAACTTATCCTTATAAAAAGCTATTATCTGAGAGATTATGGAAATTTATCGATCTGCCTAAAATGGATAAATTCATTGGTAAAACAGATTGCTTGTATTCCCCGGTTGCTGAGTACATTCCGATCGATAAAAATATTCCGACGATCGTCACCATGCACGATATGCACACGATTGAACCAGATCTGCCTTGGTCTAATAGTAGCAGCCACAAATGGCAAAGATTAAAAACTAAAATTTGGATAGCTAAGGCGATCGATAAAACAGATTGTATTTGTACTGTTTCTGATTATAGCAAACAGAGAATCGTCGAGTTGTTAAATGTAAAGCCTGAGAAAATTAGTGTAGTTGGAAATGGAGTCGATACAGCTTTTTTTGAAATAGCGAAAATCGACAATAAGTACTTACAAGCTCCGATCTCTGAGCCTTATGCAATCGTAATTGGTGGGTTAAGGTATAAAAAAGGAGGATATCATGTTATTGAAGTGGCGAAGGAGTTGGCCCTCAGGAAAAGTCCACTCAAAATTTTAATTATTGGTTCTAGCGAACCCGAATTAGTAAATATAGCAAATACTTTGGATAACATAGTATTGCTAGGAATGGTTGATGACAGTCAGCTACCTGAATTGGTGCGGATGGCATCATCGCTTTTATTCTTATCTCTATATGAAGGATTTGGCATTCCCATGCTAGAGGCAATGGCGGCAGGGACACCTGCGGTAGTGTCAAATAAAGGTGCGCTCCCTGATGTGGGAAGTTCGGCCGCAATTGTCGTAGAACCAAAAAATGCTGCTACAATTGCTGATATTCTAAGTAATCTCGATCGAGATCCACAACTACACTACCAATACGAGCAGCTTGGACGCGAACGCACACATGAATTTACTTGGGATCGCTGTGTCGATCGATTAGTTGATGTTTTTCATCAATATTCATAAGTTGTCAATAACTGTAATTTTATAAGTCTTGTGATAACTGAGAACTAGTATCATTGAAAATTAGAAACTGATATCTAAGAGCGAGTGCGATCTATTCTTCCCACAATTAAACTACCTAAATGACCAAAGTCGTTTTCTGCTGGTCGGATATTTCTGGCTATATGGCTGCCTGCTGGCATACGCTCAACCAATCCGCCGATGTAGATGTTTTCGTAATTGCCTTTCAAGCATTGACAGAAACTGCCTTTGGCGATCGATTGATGCAGGATATTCCATGTCGCCTGCTCGATCTTCAAGCAAGACAAGATGCCCAGTCGATCGAGCAACTGGTAGTTTCAGAACACCCTGATGTGGTAGTGGTTTGTGGTTGGCTGCATCAACCCTACTGTAAATTGGCATCGGCACCTAGACTCAAAGATACTGCTTTTGTCATGGGAATGGACACACCTTGGAAGGATAATTTGCGCCAGCGACTGGCACCGCTAGTGCTGCGCTCTTTTCTACAACGGATGGATCGAGTAGTTGTCACAGGAGAGCGTAGCTGGCAATTTGCCAAACGATTGGGAATTGCCCCCGACAGGATCGATCGCGGATTATATGGCATTGATTATGATAGCTGGGTGCCGCTTTGGGAAGATCGATCTCAATCGGACTGGCCGCGATCGTTTCTGTTTGTCGGTCGTTATATCCCAGTTAAAGCGATCGATGTCCTCATCGCAGCCTATCAAGATTATCGCGATCGAGTTGATGAGCCGTGGGAACTAGTCTGTTGCGGTCAAGGCGAACTCAAAGCTCAATTAGCTGGAAAACCAGGAATTAGCGATCTCGGTTTCTTGCAACCTGTAGAGATGGAATCTATCTGGAAATCTGCTGGTGCATTTATCTTACCCAGTCGCTTCGATCCCTGGCCTTTAGCTATTGTTGAGGCTGCCGCCGCTGGGTTGCCGATTATTTGCACTGATATGTGTGGTTCTGGCGTTGAAGTCGTGCGATCGTGGTACAACGGTCTAGTGATTCCTGAAGATAATATTGCTAAACTCACTCAGGCTTTAGTAACTCTCCACGAGCATCATGCCGAATTATCCGTTTGGGGTAAGCGATCGCAAGAGCTAGCCGCACCATATTCTACTAGTATCTGGGTGTCCCGGTGGCAGTTCCTACTTCAGACAGCCGTAAAGCAGTGCATGGTGCCAGCAGATCTTAACTCACCAGGAAAGTTGGCGAATACAACTTTTGAGCATTAAAGCTGCAAAATAAATAAAATTACGATCCATCGATCGTACCTTAATACCTCAGTTGTAATGATTTGTGAAAAATGAACAAAACCTTTATCGACCAACTGATAAGCTTCTTGGCTACTCCTGGCGGGATAATCGGGGTTGCTGTTGGAATTTTGATGCTGCTCAAAGCTACTAGTTCTCGGCCGACTTCATGGCTGATGTTTAGCCTCTGTTGCTTTGCTTCGTCACTAAATATAATCAACGATGGATTTGTCACATCACCACCATTGCTGTTTCCGCTTCAGCAAATTCGGGCATCCGGTAGACCATTAGCAATCGTATTGCTAATCCTGCTAGTACTACTAGCAATCCAAACGCAAGGTACTTGGCGAAGATGGGTACTTCCCAAACCCATTAAGTATCTGATGTTCGTGCAATTTGTAATTTTATTTAAAACAGTGGTTTACGGTAGTGTGGAATTTGCATTCATCTCCGCGATGACCTTTGGCGGGATTGTGTTCATGTTGCAGCGAGGGCCAGGACAATGGCTGCAAGATGACGAAAATTTTTATCTTGCAGTCAGATCGATCGCTGTGGTCGGCTTAATTTTTGTCGTAGCCAATACCTATCAATATGCACTTAATCGCTATGCGATTACTTTCGTACACAGCCGTTTCCTGGGAACTACAGGCAATCCACAGCACGCAGCAGTATTGCTAGCTGCAACAATTCCGTGTTTGATGTTTTCGATCCAAAGTCACCCAAGATGGAACTTTTTTAAATTTCTCTGGCTAGTGACTTTACTGATTGTCGTGTACTTTTTATTATTAACTGGTTCGCGTACGGGGCTACTAATGGGTATAGTTTCAATTTTATTATTTTTCCGAAACAATGGGGGTGCTTGGTTCCGAGTCATACTGTTTATAGGTATATCCGCAGCACTGTTACTACCATTTTTAGAGCCAGATTCATTAACTACATCGTCAGGAATTGACTCCTCTGTCAGTGCTCGCTTCGCTTCTACTGAAAATAGCCGTGAAAGTGCCTGGTTTTGGATGTGGAATTCTTTTACCAACAATATTTTATTTGGCGAACCGTTAAGGGGAGATCGCATGGGTTATGGTGAAAACTCTTGGCTATCAGCCGCTGCTAATCTTGGATTGACCGGGTTGATTCCGATGATACTCATGGGATGGGAGTCTATCAAGCTCATCTGGCAGCTCAATCAATTAGGTAATCGACAGAGATACTACTTCTTTCAGACTAGTGTAGTCATAGCTGGATTGGGATCGATGCTTGTCGGAAGTGTGTTTGAAGCTTTTCTACTAGGAAATATTACATTTTCACTGCTCGCGTTTTTAATTTATCTCGTCATGGGTGGATATCTAATTGAAGTCGATCGAGTTCGGACTTACTATGCTAGTGTCGAACCAGAATATCCTGATGATGTTGGGCTATATCAGTGAAAATTTTACATGTAATTCCTTCAGTCTCTCCCGTTAGAGGGGGG
>NZ_JANLWO010000519.1:0-3635 GCF_031364565.1 Chamaesiphon sp. OTE_20_metabat_361 | reverse complement strand
TGTCGAGGCTAATTCTTACTTGGATTATGCGATTAACTCCTTGAGTTAGTCTCGTCTCCACCACCCGAAGTTATCTGCAACTGCCGAGCGATGTCGTTGGCAATGGTAAATAACTTCGGGGTATTTTTTTGGCAATTTTTTCGGGAGTTGTCGCGATTCTCATTCTGAGAGGCTTCACCAACGAGTCTCTACCTCGCTAAACTTGTCTATATGACCGATCGAAATCTCCAGAATGGCATGAAGCACTGCCCCTACAGATAGAATTAATCTATCGGTACTCATGCGATCGAACATCGCCCTAACTATTATGGAAGACGAAGCGCAGATTCAAGCTGGCGAACCACTAACGATCGACCAAGCGATCGAAAATCTGGATGGGGAAGATCTCGGATTGCGCGCTTATGCCTCTTGGTGGCTGGGTAAATTTCGGGTTAACGATCCCCGTGCCATAACTGGACTGATTGCAGCTTTACAAGATGAAGCAGATCGGACTCCAGAAGGTGGCTATCCCCTCCGCCGCAGTGCTGCCAGAGCATTGGGCAAGCTGGGCGATCTTCAAGCCGTGCCAGCATTAATTGCATGTCTCAAGTGTGCGGATTTTTATGTGCGCGAGGCGGCAGCACAATCCCTGGAGATGTTAGGCGATCCGCGCTGTATCGAGCCGCTGGTAGAGTTCTTGCGTGCAGGCGTTCGCGATGGTCGGCTTTTACCCAATGGTGAAGATTTTTCCGAGCCTTACGATGCAATTTTAGAAACTTTGGGGACTTTAGGCGCGACGATCGCGGTACCATCGATTCAGCCTTTCCTAGAGCATCCAATTCCCAGAGTGCGATTTGCGGGGTTACGAGCGATGTACCAACTCACGCAGGATTCGCTCTACGGCGATCGATTAGTAGCAGCCTTATCAAATAAAGATTTACAAGTTAGACGGGCACTCCTGTCCGATTTAGGAGCCACTGGCTATCTGCCTGCTGCGGTGCCGATCTCCCAAACCCATGCCGAAAATAGTCTCAAACTAATTGCCCTCAAAGGGTTACTAGAAGCGCAAATTTTGCTCTCACCAGCAGATCGGTTATCCACAGGTGCGATCGAGGTGATGCAGTTGATGGATGAGTTATTGTAGCTCGATCCGATCGCTCGATAGACCTCCTGCAAACGTAAAAATACAATCCAGTGTTGCTGAATCTGGGTATGATACCAATCGAAATCCCTCGCCCTCACCCCGCCCTCGCCTCCGGCTCTGGCTCCCCTCTGTCTTGTCGTTGTCTTGTCTTGACGCGCTCGACCTGGAGGGAACCTCCGTGATGAGCGCGTCGAGTTCAGCACACAAACGGGAGGGAACCTCTCTTGACGCACACAACTCGGAGGAAACCTCCGAGTCGATGCGTCGCTCCCGTTCGTTGGCGAAGCCTTCCCGAAGAGAGCTGCGTCGCTTTTTTATTCGGGGGGAACCCGAGGCATAAAAACGCCGCAGCCAAGCTTGGGAGCGGCTCGCGCTCCTCGGGTTCCCCGAGGGTTTAGCGACCCAAATCACGCGGAGGTTCCCTCCGCATGTGTTTGGGTCAAGACAGCGCACCAAGCAGCGAGACAAGACAGAGGGGCTGGGGGTGAGGGCAAGATTGGTGCATTTCATACCTCAATTCAGCAACGCCTCTTTCCCTATCCCCTATTAAGTTTTTAAAAACCCCTGGAAGCTGCAATGAGAAAGCTGCTAGTCTGGTTGCGGTAACTTCACTCAGCCGTTGACAATGCCAGCCAGCCAGATTCCACATATCCAGCCGCATCAAATTCTCGTCCAGCGTACCAATATGGGCGGTAGTGAGGCATATATTGGCTCCGTCACGCTGCAATGGTTGGCCGATCGGGTAAAATATGCCTCAGAGATGAGCTTACTATCAGAGCAGTATCAGCCTAGAGATAATAACATCGCGATTGATAGCGATAGTATCGAAGTCATCCAGCAACGTCCCCTCGACTGGAGCAGACAGGCTGCCTTAGTACAGTATTTAGCAGGGCGCACCACTCATAAATTCCCGCCCGTATTAGTGACGATCGACAGAAGTTGGGTGGATAATATTCATGCGCCAGAATGGGGTAGGGGTGGCAAAGCAACTGCATCAGCGGCGATGTTTGTGCCGATTGACGGTCATGAGAATTTTGGGCGATTGGATGTCGGCGAATCAGTGCGGATTTATGCGCTAGATGGGCAACATCGGTTGATGGGCGTACAGGGATTGATGGAGTTATTACGGGTTGGTGAATTGCCTAGATATAATAAATATCGCGAGCTGGTGGGCAATAAAATTACGATCGCCGAATTGGGGACATCGGCAGAGTATCTAGCGAGTTTACCGCAGGAGACGATCGGGATTGAGTTTATCTCGGCGGTGGTAAAAGATGAAACCCAATTAGCAGCGCGGCGACGGATTCGATCGATCTTTGTGCATGTTAATCTGATGGCGATCGCCTTGAGTAAAGGACAATTAGCGCAACTCGATGAAAACGATGGTTTTGCGATTGTCGCGCGAAATATTGCCGTCAATCATCCCTTATTAAAAGATCTCCCTGGACGTAGCCCGCGCGTAAATTGGGACAGTGCGACGGTAGCGACTAAAACTACCGTGCTGACTACGCTCCAAGCTTTGCAAGATATGGCAGCAAAATATCTCCAATATCAGTTTCCCCACTGGAAACCCAAAGCCCAAAAAGGTCTAGTGCCATTACGCCCAGATACTGCCGAATTAGCCGCTGGGATTGCAGCTTTCGGTCACTTATTCGACAGGTTATCCGAATTCACTAGTTACGGACGCTTAAAAGGGGAAGATACGCCCAAATTACGCCGCTTTAGTTTTGAAATCGCTGGTGGTGAAGGGCATTTATTATTTCGCCCAGTGGGACAAGTTGCCTTCGCTCAAGGGGTGGGCATGGCGGTTTTTAAAAAACAAATGGCTCAAACCGAGGTATTCCGTAAACTCGATCGTTATGATGCCGATGGTGGGTTTGGCAATATCGATTCATTTCAATCCCTGTGGTATGGGATTTTATATGACCCAAATAAGAAGCGAATTTTGGTGTCTGGACGCGATTTAGCAGCGAAGTTAATCGTCTATTTATTGGGGGGTGTAGATAACGATTTCGATCGAGCCGAACTCCGCCGTCAAGTTGCCGAAGCCAGAACTGTCGGCGATTATACGATGAGTTTCGATGGTAAGTTAGTCACGCCCCAGGAAGTTGGCTTACCGCCTGTTTTGACCTAGAGCTAGCAGGTAACATTGATAAATTTCCTGTCAAAGACAGGGAATAGGGGATACTCACATCTTGCACCAGCGGCTCGCGCATCACGGAGGTTCCCTCCCGTTCGATGCGTCAAGACAAGACAGTACATAAAACTAGACTCAAAACTACTATCCACCATCCACTATCCACCAGTAACTTTGTTTCGATGCAAGATCCAAAGATATTTATCTAAAAAGTGCATCGATTAAATCCGCTTATTTCATGTTTAGCAACCATTTGTAACAACTGATACTAAACGATCGAGTCGTTACCGTTAACTTATGGTACACAAAGTAAATTTTCATCCAAATTCAATCTGTATAGCTTAAAGCTAGCGAGAATTACCGCCATGACAGCAG
>NZ_JANLWO010000517.1:0-6516 GCF_031364565.1 Chamaesiphon sp. OTE_20_metabat_361 | reverse complement strand
TGTCGAGGCTAATTCTTACTTGGATTATGCGATTAACTCCTTGAGTTAGTCTCGTCTCCACCACCCGAAGTTATCTGCAACTGCCGAGCGATGTCGTTGGCAATGGTAAATAACTTCGGGGTATTTTTTTGGCAATTTTTTGGTGAGTTGTCGCGGTAAAATTGAGAGAGTGAGGAAAGTTTTGGACTCAGCCGCACTCGCGAAGAACGATCGATCCGCCCACTGGCTCGATGTTGGGTTTTGACTGCTACCCATACAAACAAAACAATGATGACAGATCCTGACTCACTCAAAATCTTACTTAGTGCGATCTCCGAGGCAGATTCAGCGGCTAAGATGGTCGAAGCTGTCGAAAATTTAGCGCGGGCACGCTTAGCAGCAGCGATTCCAAATCTCATCACCGTATTGGGGTACAACAATCCTGGGGCAGCAGTAGCAGCGGTAGAAGGGCTGATCGCGATCGGTAAACCAGCGGTAAAACCGTTGCTGGAGTTATTGGATGGTTATAATTATGGAGCTAGAGCGTGGGGACTCAGAGCATTAGCTGGTATTGGCGACCCGCAAGGATTGGAGCTATTACTGGATGCCGCTAGCAATGACTTCGCATTGAGCGTCAGACGGGCGGCGGCTCGCGGCTTGGGGACGATTCATTGGGATGAGTTGCCGAGCGAACAGCTTGCATCAGCACAGACGCGAGTTATCGAAGTACTTATAACTGTCTCGCAAGACCATGAGTGGGTAGTCAGATATGCCGCAATTACTGGATTGCAAGAACTCGCGATCGCTAGTATTATCGCTGCTCCAGAGGTCGTCCGGCAAATCTTGGCACATTTCGATCGATTGGTAGATACCGACGACAATCTCGCCGTTATCGCTCGAATTTGGTTAGCACAAAAAGAGATTCAATCCGCTATTAACGATATATTGACTCAACAACCGATGCTACCAGAGATTGCCATTGACTGGCAAGCCACTCTAGCCAAGCTCTACGCTCGCAAACGTCAAGAGCAACCCCATCCCGAAGGCGACCCATATAAGTTCCGAGCGGTAGCCGCCGCGATTGTCAGAGGCGATTAATTTCCTGCGAAAGTCAGGCTTTGGTTTAGGCTTTGGGCTTTAGCGACGCGCGCTTTTCACCCATAACCATCTTACCCTTTACCCTTTACCCTTTACCCTTTACCCTTTACCCTTTACCTTTTACCATCCACCCGATCGATCCATCGGGTACACTAGAATAGGACTGCTACTGTATTAGGAGTAATTATGATTCAGCGTCGCGCACAAGCCCACTTTGACTCGATCCAGATCGCTTATCGAGCCGAAGAACTAATCGGTGCAGCTTCTAACCGTTACAAAATTACCGTTCAAGTAGCCAATCGAGCAAAAAAACGCCATCGCTACGAATCGGATAATATCGACGATCCGACAATCAAACCCGTGATGCGGGCGATTATCGAAATGTCCGACGAGCTAACTCAACCAGAAATTCTGGGCGACTAGATCGATGAGTAGAGGCAATTGACGAATTGCCTCACTTAATTACCTATGCAGAAAATTCTCAAATCTGGTACTGGGTGGCGAATTGGGTGGAATCCCGCAGGTAAATATCAGGGATTGGTAGGTGGCGATGATTGGGCATTTGAACTGACGGCTGAGGAGCTAGCGGATTTTTGTCGGTTGCTTGGGCAATTGGTAGCTAATGTCCGATCGATCGCCGCAGAATTAATGGATGAAGAAAGTATCGCTTGTGAAGTTGAGAGCGAACTAGTCTGGATGCAGGTAGCAGGCGCACCAGATCGGTATAGCTTGCGGCTGATTTTGAATAGTGGGCGCAGTTGCGAGGGCAATTGGGCGGCGGATGCGGTGGCGGAGTTGATTATAGCAATTGACAGTGTAAAGTTTTTCTGATATGAATGCTTCAGTAACCTACAGTTAGGATCTGAATTATGTCAGAAATTAATGGGGTGATGATGCAATACTTCCATTGGTATTTACCAGCTAAAGGTAGCCTCTGGAATCAATTATCGCTGAATGCCCAAGAGCTAGCGAAAGCGGGGTTTACGGCTCTATGGTTGCCGCCTGCTTATAAGGGTAGTAATGGTAGTAATGATGTCGGTTATGCTGTCTACGATTTATTCGATCTGGGCGAGTTCGACCAAAAAGGCTCGATACCGACTAAATATGGCACCAAGGATGAGTATCTACAAGCGATCGAGTCCGCTCATAAGGTAGGCATCCAAATCTATGGCGATATCGTCTTAAATCACCGTCTAGGTGCCGATGCGGTGGAAGAATTTGCAGCGACTCCCCTCGATCCTAATCATCGCTTTCAACCGATCGATTCCTTACAACAAATTGAAGGCTGGACGCATTTTACCTTTCCCGGACGCCAGGGTAAATATTCCACGATGGAATGGCACTGGTGGCATTTTGATGCGATCGATTACAACGTGCATAATCAGCAGCAAAAAGCTGTTTATCTAATTAAAGATAAGACGTTCGATCGCAATGTCGATATTGAAAAAGGCAACTTTGATTATCTGATGGGTTGCGATCTGGATATGGATAGTCCTGAAGTATTGGGCGAGCTAAAATACTGGGGCGAGTGGTATCTCGATACCACTAAAATCGATGGTTTACGGCTGGATGCTGTCAAACATATCGAACCTAAGTTTTTTTATGACTGGCTAAAAAACCTGAATAGCTACACCAAAAAAGATCTATTTACAGTTGGTGAATATTGGTCTTATGAACTCGATGCACTCAACTATTTTATAGCTGAAACCGAAGGAAAGATTCATCTAGTTGATGCGCCACTACACAACAATTTTTATAATGCTGGCGTGCGCGGACAGGGCTACGATCTGCGGCAAATATTCGATGGATCGCTAGTTCAGCATCAACCCACACTCGCAGTTACCTTCGTCGAAAATCACGATTCACAACCGCTGCAATCGTTAGAATCGGTAGTTGAAGCTTGGTTTAAGCCCCTTGCTTATGCCCTAATTTTACTGCGCGAAGCTGGTTATCCCTGCGTATTTTATGGCGATTATTATGGTGCGAGTTATCGCGACAAAGGTAGAGATGGCCATGACTATGACATTGTATTACCATCCCATCAAAAAATACTCGATCTACTCCTCCAGGCTCGCCGCGACTATGCTTATGGTATCCAGCACGACTATTTCGACCATCCCAATACGGTAGGCTGGACGCGGCTGGGCGATCCAGCACATCCCCACAGTATGGCGGTAATCATGGGTAATGGTGACGCCGGGACAAAATGGATGGATGTGGGGAAGCCTAGTACCACCTATGTCGATCTAACCCAACATATTACTACGGCAATTACCACTAATGCCGATGGCTGGGGCGAGTTTTGCTGCAATGGTGGATCTGTATCTGTCTGGGTACCAGCCTAGCTAAAGCTTTGCACATCTGGACATAGAGACTCAACTTCCAGCAGATCGGGTTTTGCTTAATCAAGTATTAAAGAAAGATTAACCAATTGTTAACCTAACTATAATCAATATGGTGGTAGGGTTGCGCTAAGATGCTTCTGACGTCAAAAAGTTAGCAATATCAGTGATAAATATTGCTAAGATTTATGATTTTGACAGCAATGTGTCCTCAGCAAACTTGACAACTACACTTCATGTTATTCAATAATTTTGGTCGGCTCACTACTATCGCCACAGTATCGGTAGTCGTTTTGGGTACTCAATTAGCAGCACTAGCTCAAGTAACCCTCAGCGGTGCTGGTGCAACTTTCCCCCAGCCTCTATATGAGAGATATATCCGGGAAATGCGCAAATCTCACCCAGATATAAAGGTTAACTATCAAAGTATCGGTAGTGGTGGTGGCGTCAAGCAGACGATCTCTGGAACAGTAGATTTCGGTGCTAGTGATGCAGCGATGACCGATGCAGAAATGGCAAAAGTCAAAGGTGGCGTGTTATTAATCCCGACGGCTGGTGGTGCGGTATCTGTTGCTTATAACCTACCTGGAGTTAAGGGTCTCAAGCTTTCTAATGCAGTTTTGAGTGGCATTTTTACAGGTAAAATTACTACCTGGAACGATCCTCAAATCGTCAAAGATAACAAGAGTGCTACATTACCTAGCAGTGCAATTAAGCCTATTGTCAGAGCTGATGGTAGCGGTACTGCCTTCATTTTCACCAATCACATGAGTGCGGTTAGCCCAGAATTCAAATCCGCAGTTGGAGCCAGTAAAGAGCCAAAATGGTCATCTGGCTTCTTGAAAGGTAAAGGTAATCCTGGTGTAGCAAGTTTGATCAAGCAAACTCCCGGGGGGATTGGTTTTGTGGAATATGAATTCGCACTCAAAAACGGACTCAGCTCTGCATCAGTCCAAAATGGTAGCAAACAATATGTAGCTCCAAACCTAAAATCTGCCAATCTAGCTCTAGCTGATGTCCAGTTTCCAGCAAACTTCCGGGCATTTGATGTCAATTCCAAGCAAGGTTATCCGATTGTAGGCTTGACTTGGTTGTTAATTCCCAAAGCTCAAAAAAGTCCTGCTAAGGCTGCTGCAATTAAAACAATGGTCAAGTGGATGCTCACCAGCGGTCAGCAGTTTAATGACGATCTCAACTTCACTTCGATTCCTAGCGGTGTTGCCCAGCGGGCGATCCAAGCTGTTGAAACTGGCGTGAAATAACCTAAATCAAATCATGCCTCCTCACAATTTGTCTATATCTACGCCTACCGAAAGTAACTTAGGTAGGCGCGATCTTCACCCCAAAATCGATCGAGCCGATCGATTATTTCGCTATCTAATGTATGCGGCTAGCGGGGTTTCGGTTGCCATCCTATTATTGATGGGCTGGATTATTACGGAGCAAGCTATGCCTGCTCTGAAACAGTTTGGACTCGGATTTTTGGTGAGTCGGGAATGGAATGTACCAGATTTACAGTTTGGTGCTTTACCACTGATTTATGGCACGCTTGGTAGCGGCTTGATTTCCTTGCTGTTTGCCATCCCGGTAGGCTTGGCGGTAGCGATTGTTACCAGTGAGGAATTATTACCCCATTGGTTGCGATCGATTATCGCCTTCACCATCGAGTTACTCGCAGCAATACCTAGCGTTATTTTTGGATTGTGGGGATTCTACACATTTATACCCCTAATTCTGCCTGTCCAACAGTTCCTGTTCGCTAAATTTGGCACCGTGGTACCTCTATTTAGTACAGAGCCATCAGGCTCTGGACTGTTGACAGCCGGAATATTGCTCGGCATTATGATTTTACCGACCCTCGCTGCGGTAAGTCGGGAAGTGTTATTGGTAGTGCCCGGTTATCTGAGAACTGGCTCAATGGCTTTAGGCGCTACTCGTTGGGAAACGATCTTTCGCGTAGTGCTACCAAAGGCTTTTTCAGGAATCGTTGGTGGGGTGATGTTAGCGTTGGGGCGCGCACTCGGTGAAACGATGGCGGTAACAA
Organism: Chamaesiphon sp. OTE_20_metabat_361; assembly: GCF_031364565.1. Lineage (NCBI taxonomy): Bacteria > Bacillati > Cyanobacteriota > Cyanophyceae > Gomontiellales > Chamaesiphonaceae > Chamaesiphon > Chamaesiphon sp. OTE_20_metabat_361. The sequence goes on along the minus strand of NZ_JANLWO010000517.1, from coordinate 1,053 downwards.
TGGTAATTGGTAATGCCGAAAACATTAGTCCTTCGGTATTTTCTCCTGCTTACTCGATTCCGGCGATCTTAGCCAATACATTCGCAGAAGCACAAGAAGAAGTCCACATTGGCGCACTTACTTATCTAGTGCTGATCTTGTTTACAATTACGCTGCTGGTAAATATCGGTGCGCTCGCTTTAGTTCGATTAGTAGAGCGCCAAGAAAAATCATAATATGAAACAAGTAGCTGCTAAGATAACTACTCCTATATCCCCACTGCGGAATTTAGTCGATCGTGGGATGACCGCCTTAGCCATTGGATTAACGATCGTCGGCATGTTGCCGCTGATCTCAGTCTTATGGAATATCATCTCCAAAGGCTTGCCCGGTCTGACAGTTGTCATGTTTACCAAGCCAATTATCGATGATGGGTTTGCCAACGCCGTGGTCGGTACATTGACGATGGTCACGATCGGCTCTATGTTGAGTATTCCCATCGGAATTGCTACTGGTATCTATCTCGCAGAATACGAGCCAACGAGTAAAATCAATCGCACTGTTAAATTTTTAACCACCGTACTGACGGGAGTACCGTCGATCGTGGTAGGGATTTTTACATACAGCGCTGTTGTATTAGTTAGTAAAAAGTTGTTTGATTTTAGCTACAGTGCGATCGCGGGTGGTGTAAGCTTAGGCATTCTCATGTTACCAATTATTGCCCTAACAACCGAAGAAGTACTTAAGCTAGTCCCCAATAATTTTCGGATGGCTTCATCTGGATTGGGTGGCAGCAAGTTTCAAACCATTACCCGGATTGTTTTACCAAATGCTTTGCCAGCGATAACTACTGGCGTATTGCTAGCAGTTGCTCGTGGGATTGGGGAGACAGCCCCATTACTATTCACTGCGCTCTTTGCTCAAGATTGGGCAGATAATCTTTTTAGCCCAACGGCTTCACTACCGATATTAATTTTTAATTTATATAACGACCCAGATCCAGTTAAAAATCAGCTAGTTTGGACGGCATCTTTATTTTTACTTGGTGTAGTTTTAGTGATTAACTTACCCGCT
>NZ_JANLWO010000373.1:0-2047 GCF_031364565.1 Chamaesiphon sp. OTE_20_metabat_361 | reverse complement strand
TGGTACCGAACTGATTGCTAGATTGGAGCATGAATCTTCAACCTATCGGCTCTCGGATACCGTTTTATATAGCGCGATTAAGTTTTTGGAAGCTAACGGGACGATTGTTGGCTACTGGAAAAAAGTTGAAGGTCGTGGACGTCCGCGTCGGATGTATCAGATTGACTCGGAATGGACGAATCAAGCCAAGGAATTAGCTTATTTCTGGAAGCGATATGCCGATACTCATTCTATCCCATCCGACACCACACCTTTCGATAGTCGCGCGCTATCGTTAGGTAACTAGGAATTAGCGGACGAGCTGCACTAACACTCGCAGCTATTTATTGGCACAGCCGCTGGGCTGGAGACTCGATCGGCAGGTGATAAGCCTGCTTTTTTATCGATCGAATGTGTTAGCTTAAAATTGTGGCGGTAAGAATCTCGATCGCAGGCTAACACTCAACACTACTCGATCGGGCGAATTCCTGCCCGCACGTTACCGCCACAAATTAATCGTCCACATTTCGCCGCCGCTCAGTGCTAGCTGTCAACTAAACTCATCATGTCTACCAAACGGATTTTAATCTGGTATCGTAACGATCTACGCTTGCACGACCACGAGCCACTGGTTCAGGCACTCAAGGAAGGTGCGAGCGTAATTCCATTTTATTGCTTTGACGATCGCCATTTTGGACAGACACAGTTTGGGTTTCCCAAGACAGGCGCATTTAGAGCGCAGTTTTTGCTAGAAAGTCTTGCCGATTTACAGCATTCATTGCAAGTTCGCGGGAGCGATTTGGTAATTAGGCGCGGCGCGGCGGAAGTTATTATCCCCGAATTGGTAGCGCAGTTAGGGATTACAGGTGTCTACTGTCATCAGGAAGTTACCGCCGAAGAATTAGCAGTCACCAAACCGCTGGAAGCGTCCCTCAAAGCGAGTAATGTTAACTATCGAGCTTTTTGGGGTCTGACGCTTTATCACCTTCAGGATCTGCCATTTAGCTTGCCCAATCTCCCCGAACTCTTTACCAAATTTCGCAAGGATGTCGAGCGAGATAGTCCGGTTCGCTCTTGTTTGCCCACGCCGAAGACTTTGCCAGCATTACCAGCAGATCTAGCACTGCAACAGCTACCCAGCTTGAGTGATTTGGGGCTAGACGCGCCCGAAGTTGACTCACGGGGTGTTTTGGCATATCGCGGTGGCGAGACGGCAGGAAGGGCGAGATTGGATGAGTATATCTGGCAAAATGACAGGCTACGCATCTACAAAGAAACTCGCAATGGGATGTTAGGTGCTGATTATTCTTCCAAGTTTTCGGCTTGGCTGGCTTTGGGCTGTATTTCCCCGCGATATATCGTCGAGCAAATTAGGAAATATGAGGACGAGCGGATTGAGAATGATTCGACTTATTGGTTGATTTTTGAATTGTTGTGGCGGGACTATTTTCGGTTTATTTGTGCCAAGCATGGCGTGAGTATGTTTAAATTAACCGGACTACAAGGTGTCGATCTAACTTGGAAACAAGATTGGGAGCGGTTTGACCTCTGGCGGGAAGGTAAAACGGGCTATCCATTGGTAGATGCCAATATGCGCGAGATCGCCGCAACTGGATATATGTCCAATCGCGGTCGTCAAAATGTGGCGAGTTTTTTGACTAAAAACCTCGGTATCGATTGGCGGATGGGTGCCGAATGGTTTGAATCTCTGCTAATTGATTATGATGTTTGCAGCAATTGGGGCAACTGGAATTATACCGCTGGAGTGGGTAATGATGCGCGAGGTTTTCGCTTTTTTAATATTACCAAGCAGTCCAATGATTACGATCGCGAAGGTAAGTATGTCAAGCATTGGTTGCCAGAGCTAGAGGGAGTTCCCGCCGCTAAAGTTCACGAACCTTGGAAACTTTTACCAGTCGAACAGGAACGTTTTGGGGTCAGAATTGGCGTTGATTATCCGCAGCCTGTGGTCGATTTATTTAAGTCAGCCCGCACGAATGAGCTGATTTATAATATGGCTTTTAATATGCCGTCTAGTTCTCGCGATCGACCCGTTCCCAAGCGACGT
>NZ_JANLWO010000370.1:0-6898 GCF_031364565.1 Chamaesiphon sp. OTE_20_metabat_361 | reverse complement strand
CTCCATCAAAGTCCCGACATATTCTTCGGGGGTAATCATCTCCAATTTGACGTAAGGTTCCTCGATCTTTTGGCGATGATTGGGATCGGGAAGGGTACTGGGATTGTCGATATAAGTCTCGTTTCCCTGAATATCGGTGACTCGATAAACTACCGACGGTGCGGTGGTAATTAGATCGAGATTATATTCTCGCTCTAGGCGTTCTTGGACGATTTCCATGTGGAGTAAGCCGAGAAATCCACATCTGAATCCAAATCCCATCGCGCTCGAAGTTTCTGGCTCGTATTTGAGTGCTGCATCATTGAGCCGCAATTTATCCAACGCATCGCGCAACTCTGGATACTGATCCGCATCTGTCGGAAATAAGCCACAAAATACCATCGGCTTAGCTTCGGCATAACCATCGAGAGCTGTGGCTGCCGGATTGCTCACCATCGTAATCGTATCGCCTACCCGCGCATCGCCTACAGCTTTAATCGATGCGGCGAAATAACCTACTTCGCCAGCGTGTAGCTCGTCTACTTCTACCTGCATGGGTGAGAGAATACCAAGTTCGTCGATGACATATTCTTTGCCACTTGCCATCAGGCGGACTTTATCGCCCCTTTTGACACTGCCATCCATCACGCGGAAATAGACGATGACGCCGCGATAGCTGTCGTAGTAACTGTCAAAAATCAAGGCGCGTAAGGGTTCGTTAATCGTATCTCGCGGTGGTGGGACTAATAGCACCACCGATTCCAAAATTTCCTGAATCCCGATCCCTTGCTTGGCGGAAGTCAAAATCGCCCCGCTACAATCCAACCCGATAATCTCCTCGATTTCCGCACGTACCCGCTCCGGCTCGGCTCCAGGTAAATCGATCTTATTGAGCACGGGGATAATCTCTAAATTGCTCTCCAATGCCAGGTAGACATTCGCCAAAGTTTGCGCTTCTACACCCTGGGAAGCATCGACTACTAATAAAGCTCCTTCGCAAGCTAACAGGCTCCGAGACACCTCATAAGAGAAGTCTACATGTCCGGGAGTATCGATCAGATTCAGCACGTACTCTTGACCGTCTAGGGCGGTATAATTCATCCGCGCTGCCTGGAGCTTGATCGTAATTCCCCGCTCCCGCTCCAAATCCATATTGTCGAGAAACTGTTCCTTCATTTCTCGATTGCTAACTGTACCTGTATCCTGCAACAATCGATCGGCTAAAGTAGATTTACCATGATCGATGTGAGCGATGATCGAAAAGTTGCGAATTCGCGAAACGGGCACATTGGTCATAATCAAGTCTGAGGATGTGGAGAATGTAGAGAAGAGCTAAATGTAGTGATGGTGGTAGGCAATACCGTATGATTCATCAGTTTAGCGCAAGCCTCTAGCAAACAGTGAGGTTCTAGACCAACAACTTTATTTTATCTATAGAAGTACTTCAATACCTACCCACCTCCAACCATCAAGCAGGTAGATCGAGTTTAACAAGCCTCATTCTCTCATCACCGCTGCATCATTCTAATCAACTCGATCGAAATACCCTCCAGCACTAGCACGCACACATACATCTAGTTATGTAGCGTCAATAAGTCTGGCTCGTGCCAATAGCAATTATCTAGAAGTTCATCGAGGCAGCGATTTGTTGAATTAACAAATCGAGCTAAAAAAATAAAGTAGCAACCATGAACGGTCGCTACTTTATTTCTAGATAATAAATCCTAGTAGATTTATAGAATTAATTTACGCAGGTAGTAAAACTGAATCAATAATGTGAATAACGCCGTTATCAGCAGCAACATCAGGTGTTGTAACTGTGGCATCATTAATCTTGACACCGTTAGCAGCATCAATTTTTACTTCCGAACCTTCAACAGTCTTTGCTGATTTAAGTTTAACGACATCAGCAGCCATTACTTTACCAGCAACAACGTGATAAGTTAGGATCTTTGTGAGCTTAGGAATATCTTTGAGTAAGGCTTCGATCGTGCCTGCTGGCAATTTTGCAAACGCTTCATCAGTAGGTGCAAATACAGTGAAAGGCCCTGCACCCTTTAAAGTATCGACCAATCCAGCCGCTTTGACTGCTGCAACTAATGTGGTAAAAGAACCTGCGCCAACGGCGGTATCAACTATGTCAGCCATGTGTTTACCTAATGTATTTTGTTTGCTTACTTTCAATGTAACGTACTTTTAACAAAAAAAGCAAACATTAAAATTTCAATTTATCAGTATCAAATGCTGCTATTTTTTTAGCGGTAGCAATAATCAAAATAACATCATTTACGATACATTTTAAAATCTCTATCTTTTGATAGAGATCTAAGCATAAGTATCTTTGTCTAAAACTCAGAGTGCCTGACAGTCGCGTGACGACCTCGCACTTCGGCAAGCTCAGTGACCACTCTCACCCATCACTAAATCGATTATCCTAAATTCATTCCAGTCATGAGATTTGTCGTCTATTTCTAACTGGCTACGATCGACTGACAAACAACCTTCGTTGGCGAAGCCTCTCCTACTGGAGAATCGCTTCATGCAAATTCGATATCAACTCATCTCAGCTATCGCCTTCTGTCGGACAGCCTGGGATTGCAGGTACTTCTGCCCAATAGCCGCCTTCGTTGGCGAAGCCTCTCCCCTGGAGAATCGCTTCATGGACGATTACGGTTAGTTTCATTAGTCGATCGGTAAAATATCCACTTTATTTTAACACTGCTAAGACTACATGCGAAGCTCAATCCTAGACAGAGATTCGTTCGTTATGAACGGAACGAGCGAAGTCAAAAACTTTCGATAGATTCTCTTCTGGTAAAGCTGATACGATTCGGCAGAGCCGACGCTACGCGAACGCTTGAATTTTCTCTGCTATCGGCACCCAAGTTTTAGAAGCAGATCGCCATACAGGGTGAATAATCTAGCAGAATCAGTTTTAGGCTGAACTATCCAGCCGATATCGATTTAATTCATTCCTGTTAAGTGTCTTAGGATAACGTCGAGCTTACCGTTCATTTGGGCACTAACTTCTTCGAGTTTGCCGTTCATTTGGGCACTAACTTCTTCGAGCTTTTGCTCTATGCGTTGGTTACTTTGCTTGACTCCATCAACCTCGACGGCTAAACTGTCGATTTTGTAATGGAGTTCCGTCATGTCTTGGTAGACTCGATCGAACGATCGCCGAATGTAATCATTAGGTACAGTGGTGCGTTCGATCCGAGATAGCCGCTCTTCCAATCTAGCTAGTCTTGCTTCTATGCCTCTATCTTCTGGTTCGTTTGCCTGGGTCATGATGCAACAAAAATCGACAAATCCTGTGATGTCTCAATTTTAGCATTGGGTCTGGAAAAATTGGCTCTGAACAGTCGATCGAACATAAATATGATTACCTCCGGTAGGCTACGCCAACGACCTTTACCCCCACCCACATATTCGCCTGTACGGGTTCATAGATGGCTTTGTTTATGCGTCGATCCTCTCGTAAGAGATATAATTTAGAAAGTCGCTCTTTCTAAGGATAAAGAAATGTTGAATGAAGTAACTATCGAAAGACGTTTGGAAACTCTCGAACAGACAGTTTGTGAACTGCAACAAAAGGTTGACAGCAAGCCTGTCACTGAAAGCTGGTTGCAAAAACTTACTGGCTCAATCTCTGATGAAGAAGTCTTCCTTGAAGCACTGGAATACGGAAAAACTTTCCGCCAATCGGATCGTCCTGTTACAGAAAGTGTCGAGTAATCGTGAAATATTTGCTGGATACCGACCATATCAGCTTTCTACAACGCAGATCGAGTGTGGAATTTACCCGTTTAATGATGCGAATGGACAGGTATTCTCCAGAAGATTTTGCTTTATCTGCCGTTAGTTTCCACGAACAGACGCTTGGTGCCCACAATTTTATCAATCGCGCTCAGACAAATACCGATACGATTCGCGGGTACAATCTTTTAATAGAAATTCTTCAGGGTTTTGCATCGGCTCCTGTTTTGCCATTTGATGTTGAAGCGATTGCGATTTTTGATGAGTTACGCTTCCAAAAAGTTCGGGTATCAACAATGGATTTGAGAATTGCCGCAATTGCTATCTCTCGTAACTTGGTGCTATTGACTCGTAATGTTCGTGATTTTAGCAAAGTTCCAAAATTAGCAACAGAAGATTGGACGGTTTAGATCGACCATCAATACGATCGATCGAATCCCCACCCACATATTCGCCTGTACGGGTTCGTATATGGCTTTGTTTATGCGATCGATGAGGAATCGATCGACTACAAATTTTGCCATGCAACTTCTTCTGCTGGTTTTAACCAGTCTTTCTGAAGGATCGTTTCACTGAACAAGGCAGTTTCCATCATCCCTTGCTGATGTTTAACTTTCAGATATTGTAAATAATCCAAGACTTCGGACAAAATACCATCGGGGGTGTCTTCAGTTTCTTGAATAATTTTTTCTCTAATATTCATATTTCATACCCGAACAACTGATAGGTGCAATAGCCGAAACATTTTAGGCAGATATCCTTTCGTTGTGAACGGAACGAGCAAATTCAAAAACTTTGGATAGATTATCTTCTGGTAAAGCAGATAATATCGCTTGAATTTTTTCAGCGATCGGTACCCAAGTTTTAGATGCAGATCGCCACACTATGACAAAAGAGTCGATCGATAATGCAACTAACGCGATCGATTCTCCATCTGAATTGGTAAATTCTACCTCATACTGTGAATTGCCATATTCTTCACAAATGGCACCTCGATCGCCCGCACAGAGGCTATGAGCAGGTAAATCGATTAGGAGTTCAATCACATCGAAGAGTTCGGGATTTTTCATGGCTGTTTTTTCACATACAGGGTGAATAATCTAGCAGAATCAGTTTTAGGCTGAACTATCCAGCCAGTCTGGATGATGGCTCTTTGATTTTCAGTACCTACTACTTCTAAATCTACCTGATATCGCTCTCCGTGTTGGTCTTCACTTTTCTGGATGGCTTCTGCTGCCATCGCCTGAGATTGGATTTGTTCGAGTAGCGATCGATAGTTATCTCTGTTGTAACCCAGGACACGTTGAAAGATTATTGCTTTGTCGGCTCCGACGGGGTTATCGGGGTTCAATGCGTATTCTGTCAGCTTGCGTGGATCGATCTCGATACGGGAAACAACATCACTTAATTTCATTTTACTGCTCTCGCCGATCTATCCATCTACATCATATTCTCACGATCGACCATGAATCCGATCGATCGAATCCCCATCCACATATTCGCCTGTACAGGTTTGTAGGGGCGGGTTTATGCCATCGATTCCGAATAATTCTAAAATCTAAATCGAACCCGCCCTCACCCACCGATAACCGATCGAATGTTACCATCCATGAATTCAAACGATCGATCGAACATCATCATCTACGCACGATCGAATCGCAATCGATATTTGCTGGTGGGGTTGGGCGGGTTCGTTCACAATTTTTGGAATTTGGCGATGATTATTAGCATAAACCCGCCCCTACAGATCTGATAATAAATAAGATCGATCGAATCCCCACCCACATATTCGCCTGTACGGGTTCGTAGGGGCGGGTTTATGCGATCGATTCCGCATAATTCCAAAATCTCGATCGAACCCGCCCTCACCCACCAATAATCGATCGAATGTCACCATCCATGAATTCAAACGATCGATCGAACATCGTCATCTACGCACGAAAGAATCACAATCGATATTAGCTGGTGTTGTTGGGCGGGTTCGTTCGATATTTCTAGAATTCAGCAATGTTTATTTGCATAAACTTATCCCGCCCTTTGCATGTAAAGCAAAATCTTATTTTTAAATAATTCTAATTTGTAGGCAATGATTATTTTATTAAGCCCCAGCACTACTCATGCTAATACAACCGAAGGAAAATATAGGCATAATTAGATAAGTAAATAATACTACCCATCGATTTGCTGGAAAATCATCAGGGATAACTAGCTCTGGATTGATCAATCCCAATAATAACCACAAGGGAGAGGTGAAGATCGAGAGAAAATAAAAAACAATATAAATTGTAAATAAGATTGTTGCTCCAAATGGTAAGAGAATAAAAGCTTGAAACCCTTTTTCAATTAGTTCCTTGGAAGAAGTATCAGAAGGTATTAGCGAAGTGATCCAAAGAAGGGGAAGACAGACAATCCATACACACAATAAAATCGTGTAAGGAATCGAGCAAATAGCAAAGACCACAACTGCTAGAACAGAAAGTAATGGAAAGTAAGCAGTGCAAAGTAAACCCCAACGTAAATTATTACCAAAATCGCTCATAGCCTTATCCCTAGAAGTCGTAGCTCAGATAAATATAATTCTATATACGTTGCTACAGCGGTAATATCCGGACAATTTTATGTTCGAGTGAAATATAAATTTGTCATTCTCTTGATTTTAAATTCAGACGAAGTAAGGAAAATAATTCTTCAGTCATACACAAAACAACGCACGAGTCGGAATCAACTTCCAACTCGTGCGTCTCAAAACCTAAAATTTCCTAACCCATCAACTTCTTAACCGCAGCCATAATCCCAGCGGGATCTATCCCCTGATGTGGGAACTGCTCCCATAGACCGCCACAACCTTCTATATGCGTACCGAGGTGGTTGTAATTAGGCTTATAGCCGCGCTCCAATAACTGCGAACCGAAGCGACTGCCCAAACCAGTTTTGCGGTTGAAAGATTCGACGACTAATACCATCGGTGACTTACCAATTTTCGACATCATTTCTTCATCGATCGAGTTCAATGTTGGCTTATTAATTAGACCGATATCAATCCCTTCTTGTTTGAGGCGTTCGACTGCATCTAATGAGCGGTATAAAGCTTCACCAAAACTGACGATATAGCCTTGAGTACCTTCACGAATTACTTCATCTTTACCGGAGACAAATTTGT
>NZ_JANLWO010000349.1:0-3844 GCF_031364565.1 Chamaesiphon sp. OTE_20_metabat_361 | reverse complement strand
GCTGATCTGCCAATCCTAGCTCGTGGACATAATGCAGTGTATGTTGGTGAGTTTTGGGAATCCGCATCGCACCGAGTTCCCCGTATGGAGCATCAGATCCAGACCCAAAGCGGTGCGTCCACACCCGACCACCAATGCGGGAACTACCTTCGAGCAATTCGACCTGATGACCCAATTTTTCGAGTTCGTAAGCTGCGACCAAACCTGCAATTCCAGCACCAAGAATAGTTATTTTTTTTGGTTGCTGATTTGCAATTCGACAATCATCGAGAATCTTGTTGGTATTCATAGTAGCTTGTAGATTGCTGCTGAGATCCTAGAGAATCCCCCTAAATCCCCCTTAAAAAGGGGGGCTTTAAAGTCCCCCTTTTTAAGGGGGATTTACACCAATGCGGGTATAAACCGATCTATCTTGTCCGTACTTTCAAACATCCTCTAAAATTGAATACTATCGATCGCCGTTTGGACATCCTTATCCCCGCGTCCCGAACAGTTAATTACAATTTTGGGACTTCCTGATAATTGAGGACAAAGAGTTTCTAAATACGCGATCGCATGAGACGTTTCTAAAGCCGGAATAATGCCTTCTAACTGTGAAAGTTGTTGAAATGCCGCTAGAGCTTCCCCATCAGTCACGCTATAGTATTCAGCCCGCCCTAGATCCTTTAAATAACTGTGTTCGGGGCCGACACCTGGATAATCTAAACCAGCACTAATTGAATGAGCTTCAATAATTTGCCCTTCGTCATCTTGCAGCACGTAACTCATCGCGCCATGCAATACGCCGATTTTGCCAAAGGTAAGCGTCGCCGCATGTTGGTCTGTATCTAGTCCTTTACCAGCGGCTTCAACGCCAATTAAGCGCACATTTGGTTCAGTCAAGAATTCGTGGAATAAGCCCACTGCGTTCGAGCCACCACCGACACAAGCCAGCAGAATATCTGGCAATCCGCCCCATTTTTCTAGACACTGTGCGCGAGTTTCTTTACCGATAATTGCTTGAAAATTCCGGACGATCGTCGGATAGGGATGAGGGCCAGCCGCAGAGCCTAAAATATAGTAGGTTGTCTCGACATTTGTTACCCAATCGCGAATCGCTTCCGAAGTGGCATCTTTGAGGGTACCAGTTCCCGACGCTACTGGGCGCACTTCCGCCCCCATTAATTTCATCCGAAAGACGTTCAAGGATTGACGTTGAATGTCCTGAACTCCCATGTAAATGATGCACTCCAAGCCAAATAAAGCGCAAACTGTCGCTGTTGCTACCCCATGCTGTCCGGCTCCAGTTTCCGCGATAATTCGCCGTTTGCCCATCCGTTTGGCGAGGAGGGCTTGACCGAGGGCATTGTTAATTTTGTGGGCACCTGTATGGTTTAAGTCTTCGCGTTTGAGATAAATTTGAGGGCCACTGCCATCCGGTTTGGCATAATGCGCGGTTAGGCGCTCGGCAAGATATAAGGGTGTTGCCCGACCGACATAATCCTTGAGTAAATGATTTAACTCTGCCTGAAAGCTTGGCTCGTTGAGATATTTTTGGTGAACCAGATCTAACTCCTGTAAGGCAGGCATGAGGGTTTCGGGGACATATTGACCGCCAAATCGTCCGAACCGACCGAGCCTGTCGGGTTGCTGAACTTCGAGAAACATTGGAGCGGGAGCTTTGCTAATCATGATGTGAAGAGTAAATTATTGAGAATGAGTAATCTAAGTTGCTATCTATAACCACAGCGGTTAGAAACCGCTGCTTGTGATGCAAAGTCCGCGCAGGCGGACTAGTTTCTTATGCCAAATTCGCTATACAAAGACTTCTTTTGCTGATGAAACCCGTGCCCTCACCCCGCCCTCGCCTGCGGCTCCGGCTTCTCCCAAGCTTGGGAGAGGGGTTGGGGGTGAGGGCAGGGTTAGTGAGCGTTGCAAACCGATTTTGTATAAGTATTAAACGATCGAAACCTAATCAGCCAATGCTGCTTGAAAAGCACCGCACAAATCTTCGAGTGCCATCAATCCTTGCTCTGGCGTGCCACTAGCCAAAGCATTGACACAGGCACTGCCGACAATGATGGCATTAGCACCCCATTCCCTCATTTGTGCTACTTGCTTGGGGTCGGAAATTCCAAACCCAATCCCAATCGGTTTATCAGTGACCTGGCGAATTTGTTGTACTAAGGGATAAACCTGCTGAGAGATTTGAGCGCGCATCCCCGTTACTCCCGTCACGCTAACGAGATAAATAAAGCCACTCGAAGCAGTAGCGATTTTTTTAATCCGATCGGGCGAACTAGTCGGAGCAACCAGTAATGTCACTTCGATCCCGATTTTTGCCGCCGCGTCGATTAGTAAGTGGGATTCTTCTAGGGGTAGATCGGGCACGATTAAGCCTCGAACTCCGACTGCGGCAATTTGGTCTAAAAAGCACTCAATCCCCCGATGTAAAATGGGATTGTAGTAAGTAAACAAAATCAACGGCGCATTCAATTGGGGAGTCACTTCAGCAAGCATTGCCAAAATGGAGTCGAACTTAATTCCTCGTTCTAAGGCGCGTGTCGCCGCCGCTTGAATGACTGGCCCATCTGCCAATGGATCGGAGTAAGGAACCCCTAATTCGATCGCACTCGCCCCACACCGATCTAACACCTTTAAGGCACGCGCCGTAGTCTCTAGATCCGGATCTCCCGCCATAATAAATGGAATTAAGCCACAGGAATTGACGGAATTTTTCGTTGTTTTTAACGATTCAAAACGATTAGAAACTGAGGCAGTCATAATTATTTAGCTCGATAGAATATTAGCGCTCGATCGCTCGAATTTGGAGTTCGATCGACAAATAGAAAATTGCATCCGTCATCCACTTATCTATAACCCCAGCGGTTAGAAACCGCTGTTTGCGGTGCAAAGTCCGCCTCTCTTGAAAAGGTGCTCTACTTGGGGAAACAAGCGAAGCTCTGAGGGGGAAGCTTCCCCCACAAACGTCGCGCCCCAAGACCGCACTTTTCGCTACGCGGACTAGTTAATCAGTCCGCGTAGGCGGACTTTGCAACATTAGCCACGATTTCAATCGTAGGCATTCTATGGGTAAATTATTCAACCCTCGCCAGTCATTAAACAGTGAACCGCGCGTTCGATATCTGCTTGTTTTATCAAAGATTCTCCCACCAACACCGCATCTACACCCCACGAAACTACTCGATCTAACTGAGATCGATCGCTCAGTCCCGACTCACTAATCGCGGTAATCCCTCGGTTTTTGAGGGCATCACTGCGATCGGCTAATACGGTTTGAGTCGTGGTTACATCAACATTAAAAGTTGCAAGATTGCGGTTATTAATCCCAACTAAACGTAAAGAGGGTATTGACAAAACGAGATCGAGTTCCGCCAAATCGTGTACCTCGACTAAGGCTTCCATTCCTAACTTTTGAATCAAACAGAGTAGTTCGCCTAACTTTTCTAGGCTCAGCATCGACGCAATTAATAAAACAGCATCAGCACCTGCCAACCGCGCGAGATAAATTTGAATGGGATCGATAATGAATTCTTTACATAACAACGGCAGCTCGACCGATCGACGAATCCGCTGTAAATTGTCAAAACTGCCTTGAAAAAAGCGAGTATCTGTAAGGACAGATAGACAAGTTGCCCCAGCACGTTGGTAAGCTTGCGCGATCGCCACCGGGTCGAAATCTGCCCGAATAATGCCGCGACTTGGTGATGCTTTTTTTACTTCAGCAATTAAACTGGGTCGGCGGTTGCTTTGCTGTAAAGCTTGCTGAAAATTGTGGCAAGCACTGGCTTTTTCAACTTGACTTTGGAGATCTTGAAGACTGTAATGCTGTTGTAATTGCACT
>NZ_JANLWO010000041.1:0-10164 GCF_031364565.1 Chamaesiphon sp. OTE_20_metabat_361 | reverse complement strand
ATCGCGCTGAGGGAACCTCGTGCTAAGCGTTTGGGTCAAGACAGCGCACCAAGCAGGGGGATTCAAGTCTACGATCGTAACAAATAAAACTTTTCAAGCAGCCTCTTATAATCACTATTCACTATTCACTAAAACACTACTCACTAAAACACTAGCAATTTCCGTTCTACGCTGATTCCTCGGTTTTGGCATCGCCAGGAGTTTCATAGTACATTTCTGGCTCGATTCCAAAATTGTCTACCAAGCCTTCTTTATCGACGGTAAAGCCCGCAGTTGTATCGAGACTTTCCGATCCTGGTGGATGTTGGGGCAACCGCTTAAAATTCTCGCCCTCGCGTTCCATTCTGGCGGCTGTTTCGGCAGGGATAATATTTGGGTCGTAGCTGTCTGGGGTCGGCGAATCGTATTCGGGATTTGGCTGCGCCACTGACGGATCGATTGGTGCTACTTTATCTGGTGAATTTTCCATGATTATTTGTCAAAAATTAGGTTGAGTAAGATTGAAAAATCGCTTTTAATATGCGTTGTTATCACAGCAGCATATCGTTCTAGCTGCACTAAATCATCGCCTAAACGATCGATCGATAACTACCTCAATGGAGACAATTAAATTTGAGATTGTGAACCGGAAATTCACTCTTTGGATAGAGAACCCGCCATAGCATTCAGCTAGTGAAAATAAGTGTCAGCGCGTAAGATTTCTTCTTGCCCAAAATATAGAGCGAGTGCATTGACGCCTAAAATCAGCCATGCTCGATCGCACAGATCTTCCAACTCATCCAAAAGATCGTCAACAACTTCAGAACTCGGACAGTGAATTGAGAGTAACTGGTTGCCATCAAGCTCGATTAGGCAGCTTGGCAAACTAGTCGCAAAAAAGTGTAGAAACCGCTCGATCCGAAAGTGCGTGAGCGTATCGAGATCGTCAACGTTGATTTCAGTGAGTAACATCGGCAAACTCCTGTGTGTAAGATCGTACCAAAATCTTAGCAGTTGAGTAGGAATGTTACTTTCTACCAAGTGGATGAACCGAGCAAATCCGATCGGTGTCAATAGATAGAGAGGGGCTATTGATGTATATATGTTCTAGCAGGATCGTCACGTTCCTAAACCGAAAAATGTTCGCAAAAAAGCCGATCTAATCGTGCGACTAGATCGACTTTTAAACAGGTAATTAACATCAGTTTGGGATAGGAGGAGCCTGGAGACGGGAAGTCTCCGCTCATGATGCAAAGTCCGCCTGTCTTGACCGCAGTGTAATTAAATATAAGATATCGCGTAGGGTGGGCACTGCCTACCAGCTAGGCTTCAGGCGTAATCTATTTTATAAATAATCGCACCTACCTACTTAGTTGCTAATATCTAAATTAGCTAAAAAAAGCTTTACTATCTCAGCTTAATGTGATTTAATGGGTCTATAATCCAAACAGTCAATTGCTTCTTCTCGAAAAGCTGTATAGGGGTTGACGGTACATTTAAGACTGTGTTCTCCAGTAAAGAAAACACAGCGATCGCAGGGAATTTGATGCAGCCTTTTGAGGTGAAACCAATCTTTCTGGAGCGTTTTCCAAGCCGATTGGATAAAGTGAAACATAGTTAGTGTCATCAGCGTTGTGAAAGACACCGTATAAATCGCAGTAATGGTTTGAGACAGAGTGGGCAGAAACATGAGGACTGACAATAACAGTAATTAAATGGCTACATCTGGCAACGCTCTGGGACTTAGCTCGATCGCACCGACTGAGCCTGGTTGTTCGAGCGTAGACCCATACAGATCGACAAATCGCTTGAATAGCTGCATAGTGTCGCAACTAGAAACCTTGTATGCTTTGACTTTGCGTTGTAAGTTCCCATTGGCTAGGCGATGGAGATAAGGTAAATCTTCAAACAATGTCAGACATGCAGCACAGTGCAGAATCATTTGTAAGATTGGCTTGGGAAATATCAAATCGCTGTAGATATCAATGAACAGTTTATGGATATCATCGCCCAGGGGCAACATATTGAAAATTATCGTAACTTTGCGGCTTTTAAAGACGGGGACAGTTAATTCGATCGTATAAGGAGTATGCAGGGTTAACTCTGCTTCTACTACTGGTTGCCGCCACATTTTCAGGATATTGAGCGAACGATCGATCGTAGTTTTGAATTTGACTTTACCGCCACTACTCGTCTCTTCAAATTTGCTGACACTGCCAACCTTTAGGCCCTTGAGACTGACATTATGTACTTGCTCTAAGTGTTTTAAGTCCAGCAAATGGTATACTTGACAAAGGTAGGGAACTGAGATGATATACTCTTGAGAGATCTGGTGATACTGCTTGAGCTGGTGCATAACCTCTTCAGTCCGACGGAGATAACCAGCGTGTGGGGGTGTCGCAGCAGAGAGCTGGTAGTACTTAAGCGTACTCATGCTTTTGACATTCTGACTTTCAAGTTCGAGATTGAGAACCGTCATGTGTGAATCTCCGTAGAGCCGTAATTAGTGGTTGTGAGGGCATAAACCCCATCTGGCGGGAGTAATTCGCTGCAAAAAACATCAATACGCTGACGTATTGGTAAATTACTAATTTGCAAACCCCGAGCATCAATGCGATAAATCAGACTTAGATTCGCATCGCCGTCATAGCTGGAAAAAGTTTGCTGGCAATCTATCGGCGGAAAAGAGTCGTGTCGAGGATTGCCTCTGGCTAGTCGAACGAGGATCGTCAAGTCAGCCGTGTTAGCAGGCTACAAAGTAAAAAGAGGTGGGATTTAACCGCACCCCCTTTGCAAATCTCTGATGAATTGCTGCAAATCTACCAAAAATTTCAGCGAGTTCGATCGATTCAAGTCGCCAGTGCGATCGGGTTTTAGTAGTGACTAAATCGAGTTCGGCAGCATCCTGAGCTACACCACCATTATTGTTGTCTCGATCGAATCGTGTTTTCGAGACGGCGATCGCAAACACTAGCAGCCCAAATATGGGCTTCGCAAAGAAATCAAGCGATCGTGTAGCCGACTTGGACGCTGATAGTAGCCGTCATACCAGAGATCCCAAAGACAGGTAATAGATACGCAATTGGGTAAGCACTCTAGGAAAACAGCAACAGCAGGAGCATGTTGCAAACTAGCGATTGGACATCAGCAGGTTGCCGTTGCCGCGATCGCGAATGAACAGGAATTATAAACTAAATTAAACTGGCTACGAGTCAACGATTGAATCGTCGATACCCGAGCGGGAAGGTCTTGTGTCGCAAAAACCCCTCCTAGTAACTTAAAGTCTGATAGCAAATGAACTGCAATCACGATCTTAGTCTCCAGAGGATTGGTTCAGAACTCAAACAAACTGCAATTAAGTTATTAAGCTGGCGAATCCTTAGATCTACGCTAATGTCGATCTAGAGAAAACTTTAGCTATAGAATTTTCTCTAGATCTAGATTGAGTTGAAATCTAACTAGCGAGCGGTCGGATTGAATCGACTGATGATACACAGCTTACGTCAACCTAGCGAACTACTGTGTTAGTAACAGTGTGCATTAAGTTGTAGAAGTGTAAGACACCTTGACCGGAGAAGTACTCAGTCAATAAAGCGGCTACAAATCCGATCATTGCAAAGCGACCATTCCAGATTTCAGCTTGGGGGGTAAAGCCCCAACGCCATTCGTTGCGATCGGCTGCTAAAGGAGTGACTTTGGTAGGATTAGGAGAGGAAGTTGCCATGATATTTATTCCAGATTTTGGGTGGATAAGGACTAG
This sequence comes from Chamaesiphon sp. OTE_20_metabat_361, assembly GCF_031364565.1. Classification (NCBI taxonomy): domain Bacteria; kingdom Bacillati; phylum Cyanobacteriota; class Cyanophyceae; order Gomontiellales; family Chamaesiphonaceae; genus Chamaesiphon; species Chamaesiphon sp. OTE_20_metabat_361. The sequence goes on along the minus strand of NZ_JANLWO010000041.1, from coordinate 6,425 downwards.
ATCGATGGTCGGAGGTAAGGATTGCTTTCCCAGGTGAGGGACTTAACTATCATTACTGCGTGTGCTTAACTCATCCATCTATACAAATCTTATCATTGGAGTTTCGGTCGGGATATCTCTCATCTGGATGATATATTAGCAACTTTCGATCGTCGATTGGTTTGAGGGAGATGGGAGATGGGAGAGGGGGAGAGGGGGAGAGGGGGGAGAATTAACCTTTTACCTCTTACCTTTTACCTCTTACCCTAAAGCCTAAAGCCCAAAGCCTATCCCCTACCCTCTAACTGATGAGCGGGAAGACGCACCTTAAATAGACTACCTGCTCCAGAGTTAGAGGTGACGGTAATCGTGCCAGAGTGGGTAGTGATGATGCGTGCGACTAGGTGTAGCCCTAAGCCACTACCAGATTGGCGATGTTTGCCAGTCCGAAACCGTTCAAAAATGGTTTGTTGTTCCTCTGGGGACATGCCTAGCCCCGTATCGAGAACGTCGATCGTTACCCAGCCATTCATCGCGACGGCATCTTCAATCTGTGCGGGTTCAAAGCCGAGCTTGAGTTGAACGTGACCGACGTCAGTAAACTTGAGACCATTCCCGACTAAATTGGCGACCGCGCGGCGAATTTCTTGACAGTCACCCAAAACTTTCAGGGAAGTAGGATCGGGGACATCGCTAGTCGCCGTTAGCTCGATCGATTTGTACAGTGCTAGCGGTTGCAGTTGTTCGATCGTGGCTTGGATGATGTCCCACATATCGCACTTGGTCATCGTCAGCGCTTTATTGCCAGACTCATAACGGTTTACTTCTAGGATCGTATTGACAAGTTCGAGGAGGTTTTGGTTGCTGCGGCTCATCGCGTCTAGCGCCTCTTGCATGGAGTCAGACAGCGGACAAAAAGCCTCTTTCTCGAACAAACCGAACATGATATTTGCGGCGACTAGCGGCGTTCGCAAGTCATGGGTGAGGTGGGAGATAAAATCTTCGCGTTGGAGGTTTTGGATTTCGATTTGCTCGCGCTGTTCTTCGAGAGCGCGGTTTTGTTCTAGCAGTAATTTGTTAGTTTCTTGGAGCTGTTGCGCGGCGATGATGGAGTCGCGTTCGGCACGATTGAGCCGAATGGCATTCCGCAGGATTTGGGCGAGATTGGGCGGGTTAACCAGCGATTTGGGGAGGTAGTCAGTGGCACCTGCTTTCATCAGATCGACGGCAATCCGCTCGTCGCCTTGTCCGGTGAGGACTACTAGGGGATGTTGGACGTCGAGCTTGACAGCGTACTGTACCAGGGCTAGACCGTTTTCATCGGGTAGTCCGTAGTCTACAAAGGTGCAATCATACTCGTTTGCTTCTAATAAGGCAAGCGCTTCGGCACAATTGGCGGCTTCACTCACCGTTATTGTCATCCCAGATTTGAGCAGAGCGCGTCTGACCGCCATGCGATCGACTTCATCATCATCGACGATTAGGATGTGTAGAGATTCTTCCATTCCAGGTGAGTTTTGTAAAGTGGGAAATATGGATTTAAGATTTTTTTGTAGGGGTGCCCCTGTCTTGACGTTTTTTTATTCGGGGGAACCCCCGAATAAAAACGTCGGCGTTGCTGGATTGAGGTATGAAACCTTTGGTAGGGGTAGTTCATGAATTACCCCTACCAAAGGTTTCATCGATTGCACGTTGATAAATCATACACAGATCCAGCAACGCCTAAAAACGTCGCTGTCCTGAAAAGGTGCTTCACTTGCGGAGTTGGGTCGGTCATTTTCCCGATCCGTGACCCATACCCAAGCGGGGGGAACCCCAGAGATAAAAACACCGCTTGTGGGTACCCTTCATCGATGTGGGGTAAGCACAAGGCATTACCCCTACATAAATTGTTGGTGGTGCATCATGGATCGATTCAGCAACACCAGCACCGCATTGTGTATCAAGCCCTGATTTCCAGTCTCCGGGCTACTCTCATCTCTAACTGACGTTAGCTTGAGCAGGAAAACCACAATCGTACTCCCCTTTTCAAGGTATCGCTTCCACAGCGGGTGTGGCTAATTATACAAATATTTTATAATTTATTATGTATTATGATGATATGGCTTATATGGTGTTGGTATCGATGCTCATTCTGAGCGGCTACGCCAACAGCAACCAGATCGCAGTCCGATCGAAGCTTCGTTCGGGATAGCGCCAAGCATCCAGACATGCGGAGATCTTAGGTCATCTCGCAGAGTGTCCAATATTTATTGAGAGTAACCATCAGTTCTACAAAGGTATTGAAGGTGACGGGTTTGAGAATATAGCCAGCAACATTGAGATCGTAGGCTTGAACCCGGTCGCGTTCTTCGTTCGAGGTGGTGAGGACGACAACGGGAATGTGCCTAATCGCCGGATCTTGGCGTAGTTCGTGCAAAAATTCTAGCCCATTCATTTTGGGCATATTTAAGTCGAGTAAGATCAAGCGTCGATCGGCAGGAATCAAAGACGGCTGTTCGGGAGTATCTCGCAACATCGCGAGTGCTTCGATGCCATTGCCAGCGATGAATAGGGGGTTGGTAATATTGCCTTTTTTAAATGCGCGTTGGACGGTCATGATGTCTACTTCATCATCTTCGACCAGTAAGATATTTAACATTAGGTTTTCGATCATTGTGCCTGAGCAATAGTGTTGTCCTTGTCAATAACTGGCTGTTTGGGCCAAGTAAATCGAAATATCGCCCCTTTGCCAGCCAAAGATTGTAACTCAATTGTGCCCCCTTCTGCCGTAACGATCTTTTTGACGATCGCTAGCCCTGCGCCGATGTTTTCCTGGAGATCGCGAGCTTTGAGGGTTTGAAAGATCGTATAGATTCTGGTTTGATACTGGGGTTCGATGCCATCGCCATCATCAGCGATCGCAAATTCATAGCGATCCCCAAGATCTGTAGCGGATATCTCGATTATACCCACTTTAGTCGGGTGATGGCGGATCGCATTATCGATGAGGTGACTGAATACCTGTTCGAGTGGCTGTTGTCGTGCCTGCAACGTCGGCAGCGACGTGGTAATTTTGATGGTAAAGGTGTCTGGCGGCGCGAGTGCATCGATAACTTTGGTGACGAGGCGCTGGACATCCACTGTTATCACTGGTGTATTGACTCGCCCGACGCGGGAGTATTCGAGCAAACTGTTGAGCAGCGCCTGCATCCGGTAGATGCGGCTGCGGAGCAAGTGCATTTGCGCTCGCGTCTCGGGGGAGATGTGCTCGTCGAGATCTTCTTCGATCCACTCAGAGAGGCTGGCAACCGCACGTAAGGGGGCTTTGAGGTCGTGAGAGGTAATATAGGCAAACTGATCGAGTTCGCGGTTGCTGTGGCTCAAGGAGAGGTTGCTGGCAATCAGCGAGTTGTTTAGCTCCGCCATTTCGACGGCTTTGGCGGCGAGGGCGCTGGCGGCTTGGGTGCGGGCGCTGATGTCGCGGAAGATGGCGATCCGATCGTCATCTAGCTCGATATTGTTCATCGAGACTTCGAGCGGAAAAACTTCCCCATTTTTGCGTCGTCCCACCGCCTGCACGATCTGTCCGGTGGGGGTAAGTTCGGAGAGGGCACAGGGCAAATAAAATAACAGCTTGCGGGTGGCTTCATCCTCTTCAGACAAGAGTCGCTGCCATTCCCAGCCGATAACTTCAGCGGCTGTGTAGCCAAACATCTGTTCGGCGGCGGGATTGAAAGTTTCGATCTGTCCTTGGGGATTGACGACGATCGCCCCATCGACGATATTGGAGACGATCGCTTCGATCAGGCTGCGACTCTCTCTGAGACTGATTTCGCGATCGCGTAACTCTTTGGTCAAGTCTTGCAGCAGCCGGATCGTCAGGATCGTGCCGAATAAGCTCAGCGCAATACCATACCACATTGCCGTAGCATTAAAATCTTGCTGATCTTTGAGTATTTCCGCGCGAATTTTCAGCACCCGCTGTTCTTCAGCTTCAAATTTGCCAATCTCACTCCGAAAGCGATCCATCACTTGTTTGCCAGCTAGCATCCGATCGATATCGGCTGGCGTGGTGGCACCATTACTTTCATCCACCTGCCGGACGAGACTTTGGAGATGAGCGAGCCTTGCACCAGCAAGCTGGTTGAGGAGTCGAACTTGACGTTCTTGGTCGGGACGATCTCGCACGAGATCTTCTAATTCCTTGAGGTCGGAGCCGATCTTCTTGCTGGCGCTTTGATATGGTTCGAGAAACAGCGGTTTTTTGCTAATGTAGTAACCCCGCACGCCCGTTTCGGCATTGAGGAGACTAATCAGCGTACTCTGACTTTTGGCTAAGACTTGATTGGTATACTCGACATAGCTTTGGGCTTCAACCATCCGTTGGCGGAGTAGGGTATAAGTAACCACCGACCCCATTAAACACACTAAGGGGATAGCAATAACGACACTACCCCGATATTCGATCGGGAGGCGGTACCAATAATTTTTTAACTGTTGCCAAACGGATTTCATGAACTGCGCTACACAAAGCAATTGACGTGAATCCCCCTGAGCCATCTTAAGCATGAGGCTGGGCGATTTAGATCTAGAAGCGAAGTCTAAGAGAATGTCTGAAAAGATTTTATGTCTTCGATCGTAGTTCTGAATTCTCTAACTCCCTTGCAGAGGATGTTTGAAAAGTCTAATTGCTCCGTTCACAGTGGGCAAATCCCCCTGTCTTGTCTCCCTAAACCGTCGGGGAACAAAGGCGTGCGGGAGCCGCTAAATCTCCCTTTAATAGCGACCCAAATCACGCGGAGGTTCCCGACCCGTTTGGGTCAGCGATTCGCGATCCGTAGGGTTTCCCGTTCGCGCAGCGTCTCCGAAGGAGAGGGTTTAGCGAATCAAGACAAGACAGCGGATGCAATCGCGCTGAGGTTTCCTCAGCGTGCGTTGCACCAAGCAGGGGGACTAAGATCCGGATTTTAGCCCCCTTTTTAAGGGGGTTGGGGGATTTAGATCTAGGAACGGAGCAACAGCCGACTCGTGTATACATCCTGCCTTTGAGAAGAGACTTCCATATTTCCAGGTATCCTTTAAGCTGCCGAAAGCTCGGTGGCTACAGGTGTCAACCAGGTAAACCTGAGCTGAGTTCCTGCGCCCAGATCGGATGATAGCTCGATATTACCACCTTCAGTTTCAACAATCTTTTTGACGATCGCTAGTCCCATACCCGTACGATCGGCTTTTTTACCCAGCGTATTAAAGATTCCAAACACAAACTCGTGTTGTGCAGGTGGAATCCCAGGCCCATCGTCGGTAATGGTAAACTCATAACCTTCAGCCAACGGCTGACTGCTAATCTGAATATTACCATCGTCGCGATGATGGTGGGCGATCGCATTGTCGATTAGTTGCGAGAATACCTGCTGGAGCGACCAGCGTTTGGTATCCAGTATCGGTAGACCTGGATCGATTTCGATCGTAAAGCCAGCGGGCGGTGCTAGCAATGCTACAACGTCACTTACTAATTTTACGACAGTTACCCGCTCGATGTTAACCTCCATTCGGCTGATGCGCGAATAAAAGAGTAATCCATCGATCAGTGCTTCCATTCTACCGACCCGCGTGCGGAGTAGCTGCAATTGCTCGCTGCTTTGTTGGGCTAGTTCGCCGATCAGATCGTCTTCAATCCACTGCGAGAGGTTAGTTACCGCGCGTAAGGGTGCCTTGAGATCGTGAGAGATCGTATAGGTAAATTGGTCGATTTCCCGTTCGCGTCGATCGACTAATGCCATCATTTGGGTCAATAATGTATTTAGCCGCTGGATTTCTGCTGCGCGATCTTTTGCTGCTAATTCAGCATTTTTGCGATCGTCGATGTCTGTATGGAAGCCCATCCATTTTTGGACGGTACCATCTGGATCGAACACAGGTACGCCATGTACTCGCATCCAGCGATAGTAATCGTCGCGGTGATGCAGGCGATACTCGGCTTCAAACGTCATGTGGTCTGTAGGTGCCATTGCGGCTCGCTCTACCGCTGTCTGCCAAGCTAGCCGAACGCGATCGCGATCTTCAGGGTGCAGGGCATTCAGCCAGCCCCCACGCTGAATCGACTCCAGCGGTTGTCCGGTAAATGCCGACCATTGGGGGATTTCCGCCTGAACTTCCCCCCGAGCGTCAGTTTCCCACAGGATTGCCGCAACTCCTTGAATCAGAGTTTGATACCGCTCGATCGGATCGGTGACGATCTGAGGGTAACGATCGGCATTGTTGTCCGGAGAATGGTTCACACTGATTGTTGTCCTCCCAGTTCAATAAGTTATTATTGTAGTTAAATCGCATTTAAATATAACACTGAAAAAGTAGTTAATCGATTGGGTATGTGTAACTGATACAGTAGGTATAAACTAGATTTCATTTAGTCCCACTCTGGTTAAAGGTTGGTTATTATGAGCGATATCCGTGTAGTTTTGATC
>NZ_JANLWO010000508.1:0-2664 GCF_031364565.1 Chamaesiphon sp. OTE_20_metabat_361 | reverse complement strand
TCACCCAATCGTTTTTCTTGTTTTGAAAACATAATCAATAATAAGCCGATAAACAAGATATCATCGATCGGTCTGAGGAGAGCGCGCAAGATCGATTGTTGGATGCCGACATTACGTCCATCATCCCTAATTACTCTAATTTTGACATATCTTTTGCCAGGAGTCTGTCCGCGCCAGAGCGTTTCAAATAAGATGAAGTAGCCGATATACACGGCAAATATAATTAAGATTTGGATCGCATTCAGCCACAGACGAGCGGATTCAGCTTGCAGCCAAGGAATCTGTGAATAGGCTAATCCCCAAACTACTAAGAGGATAAGTAGCGTAAAACTCCAAAGCAGATAGTCGATAGTTAACGCCTGGGTGCGATTGCCTACTCCCGCTAGAATAAATTCTAACTCAACACTTTCTGGCGTCTGAGATTTGACTCGATTTAAGAATTTCATATGTTTTCACGATCGCGCTGTCTAATGGGCGATCTCGACTACTATCGACACAAATAGCCGAGATCCTGACAAGATTACTAGACGATCAGGTCGCCACCCTCGCGGCGATTGCGAAGATCGAAATACACGATCGCCTTAATTATCTGCCAAAATGGCATCACAAATAGCTCGATCGCGATGTTCAGGATAAAGCTAATAAAAACTAAAAAACCTCCGGTAGCTATGACCGATTGTGTCGTCGATAAAGTCATTGCTTGACCGATGAAACTGGGAATGCTACTAATCATACTCAGCGGAATGGTAATCAAGAAAGCTACTGTAATAATTAGGATTATTTGGCGCACGGCAGTCGAACTTAATTGTCTGCTCCGACGTAAGCCAAAACTAGCTAAACTACTCGTACTAGTAGACTCGATCGCCAGTGGTAATTCTGACACAAACCAGTAAGCATAAAAGCGCAGCACCAGTGCGATCGCTAGTACTCCCAGTCCAATGCCTAAGACCACGATAATTATGTAAGCAAACGTCCCGAGATTGCCTTGAGACAAAACACCGAAGATCCCGGCAATAATGAAGAGCGTGAGGGCGAAGGCAATATAGGCACCGAAAGTAATCAGAAACATGTACAAACCCAACAACAAGGACAGCCTTAAAAATGCCCAAGTCCGGGGAATTAACTCTCTAGTGGCATCTGCTACTGTTTCCGGTGCATCGATCAGTTGTTGATAAGCTAGCCGACAAATCACGGCGCGATCGGTGGAGTATTTAGCTATTAAGTATAATGTGACACCAATCCCTCCTAAACCAACCGGAATAAATACCAGCCAAGACTTAGTTATCCCAAACAGTAGTGCGCCGATAACTCCGAATACGAGCGCGGCGACCCCCAGCGCAACTAACCAAGCAGTCGCTCTTAGAGACACCTGTAAATAACGTTTAAAGTTGGAACGATAGAGGATCGTGGCTGTGGTGACGACATTGCCGATACTCAGGGTGCCAACTGGATCGAAACTATTTTTTGCCATGCGTTTAGATTACATTATGCTGCGTGATATTAGTGTATGGTTTAAATCCCTATTTTCACCATCTTTGTTAGTTGTCTTTGCAATTGACAATCTCAGATTGCCAAACGCCCTAAGAGGCTGTTTGGAAAGTTTTATTTGTTACGATCGTAGACCTGAATCCCCCTTAAAAAGGGGGACTTTGAATCTCGATCCCCCTTTCTAAGGGGGCTGGGGGGATTAATTTAGACTTTTCAAACAGCCTCTAAGAGAGCGTTTTGCAAACACGTCAGCACCGATTCAATGTATCTAACCAGCTACTTAAAGAATTGCTGAACGCTGGAGAGATTTGCAGTATCGCGAATCACCAAAAACACCCCCAACCCCAGTAGTAAAAATAAGCCCGTCTGCATGACCGTTTCCTGGATCTTCATCGGCAAAGGTTTGCCCGCCAAGCCTTCAAACAACAAAAATGCCAATTGACCCCCATCCAAGGCAGGTAGGGGCAAAATGTTCATCACCGCTAAGTTGATGCTGATTAGTGCGCCAAATTGGAGCAATCCAGCGATATTATTTGAAGCAATACTCGATCCGATTTCCACGATTTTGATCGGCCCCGCAATTTGTGTCGCTGTTTCGCCAAAATTGGTAACTAATTGGGACAACCCTTGAAAGGTCAGCACGACGACGCGCTCGAACTCGTTAGCTCCCTTGACTAGCGCATCGATCGGACTAATCGATCGATCGATAATAATATCCGCATTAGGAGCGAGTTTGACGCCGATTTGTCCCTTACCTTCAGCATTGGCATCGGGCGTAACTTGAAGATCGATCGTCTCTGCACCGCGTTGAATTTTGAAGGTGAGGGGTCGCTCTGGATGAGTCTGAATTTCAGCCATCAGCTTGACGATCGCAGGTTTGGCACTGCCTAGCTCCTCATTATCGACCGCCAGGACGATATCATTGGCCTGAATGCCCGCTTTACCCGCCGCCGTACTCAAATTGTCGGCAATCCCGGCGACAGTGACACCAGGATGATAATTAATTTGTTGAAAACCGATGACACTGACTTGGACGACAAGTAAGAAATAAGCAAAAATCAGATTGGCAATTACACCAGCACTAATCACGATCGCCCGATCGAGTAACGGTCGATTGCGGAGTAAGTTAGGATCGTTTGCGGGAATATCACTATCGGGATCGTCGTCGGGAAAACC
>NZ_JANLWO010000297.1:0-5515 GCF_031364565.1 Chamaesiphon sp. OTE_20_metabat_361 | reverse complement strand
TGAAGGGCTGGTTTCTGCATCCAGTCCTATAAGGGTTGATTTTTGACGCTTCAACTGACCTAGTTGCTTCATACTTCCCGCCGTCTTACGACTACGGGTGCCTGAAGTAGAGCTAGAGCCATCTGCATCTACGAAGCTAGTTCCTAGCTCCGACAGATTATTTGAATACCAAAGCAACAAGACCTCACAAGACGCAATATCGCGCTGCTGAATATATCCACACGATTCGCATTCGTGAACGCGCTGGTCTAAAGTTTTCTTTTTCTGATGTCTGCATTTAGGGCAGGTTTGTGATGGCTTGAGTTGTCTGGTTGGTGCTTCTGAAAACACACCATTCACATCATCCAACTTAGCATTTAGAGAACTTCTAATCATTCCCATCCCAACATCGAGAATCGATTTATTTAGACCAGCTTTTTGTTTCTTGCGCTTGCCTTGTCTTGTCGCGCTTCCATGGTCGGGAGACCCGACCGGAGCGCGCCGCTTTTTGGCTTTGGCACTCATTTTTTTGACTTCTAGTTTTTCAGTTACTACCACGCTATTACAGCTAATTAGATGTGTAGTCTGATGATGAACCCAGTTTTGACGTTGATTGGCTACTTTTCGATAAAGTTTGCTAATCCGCTTTTGAACTTGTTTCCATCTCCTAGAAGCCTTGACTTTTTTCTTGTAGTTAGGCGATCTTTTTCGTCGCTTGAGTTTGCTTAACTTTTTGATTTTCTGTTCTGCTTTCCTCAAAAATCTTGGCGCGGCAACCAAACCATCTTCAGTCCCATTCGACCAAGCAATTGCATCTTGACAACCAAGATCGATAGCAACAACACCGTCACTAGTTTGCCGACTATTTTTGAGCAGAGTTTTATCGATCTCCAAAACAATAGAGGCATACCATTTACCATTCCGGTAGATGATGCCCAAAGCTTTAGGAGTGCCCCAGAGTCTAGCTTTACCCCGCATTTGAACTTGCCCGATTTTAGCGAGTTCCAAATATCCATTATCTCCAGTACTGTGGGCTTTCCATCCCGTAAAAGAAGGATAGCTCCACCCCGAATAGTTACGAATAGATTTGAATTTAGGGTATTTACTCAAACCTTTGAAGAATCGGCAGAAAGCAAAGTCTACACGTTTGATTGTTGCTTGTAAAGCTTGAGAATTGATGTTTTTATATTCTGTCCACACCTCCTTGAATGCTGGTAAATTGTTTTGCTGGTCGAAATAAGAAACCGATCTACCAAATTTTTGATACGCGACTTTACGTTCGCAAACCGCAGAATTATACAATTCCTTGTGAAGTCGGCGATGGTAGTGCAGTATCTTACTCACCTCTTGAGTAGGATAAAGCCTGTAAGTAGCTCTGCGTAAAGGCATTTTTGAAAATGACTGGTTCGGTTGCTTGGTGGTACAATAGCACTATTCATAATCGGTTGTCAACGTGAAAACTAGCTTGAGGAAAGGAGCACATGCTGTTTTTAGAATTCAGTTTCATATCGTCTTAGTGACTAAATACCGCAAGAAGGCGATCGATCTGGCTGTTCTCGACAAACTCAAAGAAGTTTTTACTCGTGTTTGTGAGAAAAGAAAGTGTATATTAGTTGATTTCAGTGGTGAAGAAAATCACGTACATCTGCTAGTTGACGCTCATCCCGACAACAATATTTCTCAGTTGGTTGGTTCGCTAAAATCAGCATCGAGTCGGATTATTAGAAAGGAGTTCGAGCAACATCTCAAGCAGTTTTATTGGAAAAAAGAAGATCCGAGTTTTTGGACTGACGCTTACTGTATTGTTTCTGTTGGTGGTGCGCCTTTGGAAATTGTCAAACAATACATTCAATCTCAAGATGCGCCTAAGTCCTAGAAGTTGTTCGCGCCTCGCCCACCCCACTCATTTTTTGAGCGGTGGTCAAATTTATTCGAGGGTGGGACTCGTTACTCACCTCGCTTACATCCCCGCCGTGCAGACGGACGGGGAATTACGCGAAAAGGTTAAATTAGGGCGACAGATGTCAGAAGGGTAGGTAAGAGGTAATGGGTAATGGGTAATGGGTAATGGGTAAGAGCCAGTAGTGGCTCGACACGACTAAAAATGTGGGTAAAGATCTCGCTCAAAATGTTACTCATTGTATTTTTCAGAATTCTGAACGCCCACAGTTTTAGTCGTGTCGTCCCAGTAGGGTGGGCACTGCCCACCAGCTAGGTTTCAGCTTGCCATCTAGGTTTCAAGCGATCGCTATCTAATAGATATTTGCACCGCTCTAGCTAGTAACTAACGCAAATCGTCGCCCTAACCTCTAGTCGTCAATAACTTAAGATCGAACTCAGTTTCAAAAATCGGTTTCTTATAATCCAAGCTCCAACATTCGAGGACGCACGCATCGAGGGGATCTGTCGGAAAAAATGTCAGATGACACTCGCGAGTAGCTAGATCGCAATTGAGGCTGACATCTTTAATCGCCCCGATGCGGCGTCTGTCGAGGGCGACAGCGAGACGGAGAATGGCGCTCAGTTCGGAGACGATCGTTCTGTGAATTTTGGTGAGGTTTTGCAGATTCTGATGTTTCTTTTTGGGGGGGCTTTTGCGGTGGTAGCGGGCAATGTTGGCGATGATATCGATTTCGGATTCCGTATAGCCCAGTAGCTCGCCATACCGGATTAGATAGTAAGAATGCTTGTGATGGGCATCATGACTGACAAAGTGACCGCTATTGTGGAGGATTGCCGCACTCCAGAGCAACTGGCGAATGGACTTATCCCAGGTGTGGATCTGTCCGTAGGTTTGGTCGAACAGACTCAGGGCAAGTTCGGCGACGCGCTGGCTGTGGGGGATATCGACGCCGTATTTACCTGCGATTTTGAGCGTGCTGCGTTCGCGAATCGAACCTTGATATTTGAGCCGATCTTCAATCAGTCCTTGAGTGAGCATCCAATCGACAATCACGCCCTCTCGGAGGCTGCGTTCGCAGACTGAAAGCGACTGCATTCCTAGCATCGTCATCGCTTCTTGGAGAATTACCGCCCCGGCGATGATGATTTCTGCTCGCCGCTCGGAAATGCCCTCAATGGCGGCGCGCTCGGCGACTGTCATCCGTCGCAGCCGATTGATGAGGTTGCGGAGTTCGGTTAGCTGAATCTTGAAGCCATGAATTCGATCGGGTACCTGACCATTTTTATCTAAATTGAGGACGGCGGCAAGGGTTTCGATCGTCCCAGCGGTGCCGACCATTTTGGGGATTTCGCCCGGTTGGAGGTTGGCTTTGATATCGTCGATCGGTCGTTCTAACTGTCCGCGCACATAGGCTTGAAGATAACTTAAAGCGCGATCGCTAACGGGATTATTTGCTAAAAATTCGGTGGTGAGCCGCACGGCACCAATTTTGGTACTACTGAGGGTGCGGGGTTCGTGGCTATCCCCGAGGATTAATTCGGTCGAGCCGCCACCGATATCGAGAATCAGATGGGGGATATTATTAAACTCGACTCCCGATAGGACACCGAGATAGATCCGCCGCGCCTCTTCTTGTCCCGAAATAATATTTACGGCTAAGCCCAGTTCTGTCTCGATCGATCTAACAAATTCATGCCCGTTGGGCGCTTCGCGGACGGCACTAGTCGCTACTGCCAAGATCTGCTGGACATTAAGACTTTTGGCAACTTCCTGACAGCGTTTGAGGGCACCTACCGCCCGCGCGATCGCTTCTGGTGTCAGATTTCCCGTTTGCGGATCGCGATCGCCCAGCCGGACTGTTTCTTTCTCACGGGCGATAATACTAAAAGCGGGTAAGGCTGTCACGATTCGCACGATCACCATGTGGATCGAGTTGGTGCCAATATCAATCGCCGCAATAATCGGATCGCTGGAGCCACGATCGGGATCGACCGTGGTTGAAGATTCTATCACCACATTTACCATCGTTATTTCCAGCTTGATGAGAGGATTTGTGTCATTACAAACGAGTCGATCGGCTAACTTCGATCCGATGCGAATCAAAAGCCAGCGCGGCTAGCTCTAATTTACATTGAGGCTGTATACCGATACAAGATTACATCTACTCTTTTAATGAAGTCTTTGTAGTAACAATCTTACTAGGGGAGTATAAATCGCAACTGGCATCATGATTAGCAGGGGTACATCTAAATTAAAGGTATGAGGTGGACAACGGTGGTAGACGCTAAGGCGATCGCGACTAACCCCAACCACAGCAGGAAACTCGTCCGAGTCAGACTCAATGCGCGCTGAATTATCGCGGCATTAATCGGTTGCAGATCGTCGCCTAAGAGCGGCTTCTGCTGAATTTGTCCTTTGTAATAATTAATCCCGCCTACCTGGACATCTAAGGCGGCGGCATAGGCGCACTCACTCCAGCCAGAATTAGGACTGGGATCTTTGACGGCATCTCGCCAACAGAGCCGCCAGACAGCGATCGGTTTGCCAGAAATCAACCCGATCGTCAGTACTGCTAGCCGACAGGGAAGCCAAGTCAGCACATCTTCAGATTTGGCACTCCACCAGCCGAGATCGGCGTATGGCTCGCGACGATAGCCGACCATCGAATCTAAAGTACTAGCCGCTTTGTAAGCCATAGCCAGGGGGACAGCCCCCACTGCGGGAATAAATAACCCGACGATCGCGTAAAACAGCGGTGCCATCACCCCATCGATCGCGTTTTCGGTGACGGTTTCGAGGATGGCGCGGTAGATTTCGGGGATGGTGAGCTTGTCGGTATCTCGTCCGACGTACATACTCAGTTGCGATCGCGCGGTTGCCAGATCTCCCGACTCGATCGCCTGCAACACATCCTCAGCCGCCCGCCGCAGACTTCTCCCAGCAAAACAACTCGCCAAGCCGATCGATTGAACTGCAATACTCAAAACCGGATGTATTAACTCACAAGCACGAATTACCAGCCAAGTCAGTCCCCCCGTCCCCAAAATTAGCCCCCAAAATAGCCCCACCCCAGCAATCCGCCGCCAGTGAGGTCGATCGACATATTTGAGGACGATTTGCGTATATTTCGCGATCGCCCAGCCCATCACCTGCACGGGATGCAGCCATCCCCACGGATCGCCGATGAGGTAATCTAGGCTGGCGGCGAGGAGCAGGGGGGAGATTAGAGGGTAGAGGGTAGAGGGTAGGGGGTAGAGGGTAGATTAGAGGGTAGAGGGTAGAGGGTAGAGGTGTAAGGGGTAAGAGGTAATCTTACCTCTTTCACCAGTCGAAATATACTATTGCTTAGTGTAGACCCAGGGTACCCACCAGGGGCACCCCAACAGATTAATTGCGTTGGGGTGCCCCGTGTGGGTTCCCTCACATCTACGCCATAACACGATCGAATTTACCGATCTGGTGGCTGCGGTTTCGTGGGTGTGGCGGCGGTGCCTGCGGTGGCTGGTGTGGACGAGCGGGCGCGATCGATTTCTGCTGGATTGCTGGGGGCGATACCGTCGAACGAGATTAGGGATTCCATGACAGATTTGACGATGGGTGCGGCGACATTACTACCGAAGGCTTTTTCTTTAC
>NZ_JANLWO010000235.1:0-25750 GCF_031364565.1 Chamaesiphon sp. OTE_20_metabat_361 | reverse complement strand
TCGTCCGCCAGCAGGTCTAGTCTGAGCGTCAGCCCCATCTTTGGGCAGCGAATTACAACTAGTGAGCAATAGCGCTAACAGGGCGATCGATCCGACCCGAACGATCTTTACTTGCTGACCATAATTACCTTGGTGGCGGGCATTCATCAATCGCAAAGATGCAAGTAATCTTGCTAATAATATTGTTAAAAGGTCAATTGGATGAGTTGACTTCATCTGGACTATCTCCATAAAATATTAACAATGGCAGTTAGCTCCAGCTATCTCTCGATCGAGATATTTCTAGTCACATTGGCAAGGGTGCTTGTCTTCAGTCGTCAGCGGCAACCTAGGCGAATTTATCTAGCTCTCGACGTAAGTAGGTATTAATTTGTATAACGCTGTTACGGTTTGTCTAGATACACGCAAATTATATCAAATTATATCAATTTTAACTCTGGCAGATGAGTAAGCGATCGTAGCTTAAGTGCTGCCGCGCTAAAACCTGCACGATCGTCTATTCCTTACTGCTGTTCGAGGAGATCTCTACCGATCGACGGATGTGCAGAAATTTATCGGTATCTAACGTAATTAAATGTGGATGTAACTAAAAGTTTCAAAGCATTATTTTGCAATTGAATTAATTAGTTTATACCTAAAATTCTGGGCGAGCGTAACCAGGGAGCCGTGAATAATTTAGTTGTTTGAAGTATCTAATAACTAAATCTGGCAATCGCCCAGCCATAACTATCAGCTTGCACTGTAACGAGTCATTTTTCGACAAGATATTTACCTAACAACTTAGCGAGGAGTTATGAATAAAATCGGTTTAATGTTTGCAACAGTAGTAGGGATAGCCCTGTTAGCAAGTTCTTGCTCTCCATCTGGCTCTGGCACGGGTGGCTCGGGTACAGGCTCGGGTGGCAGTGGTACGACGGGTACAGATGGTACCAGCGGCACGGGTACGGGTACGAGTCCCACAACTAGTCCGACTACTACCCCGGGAGCGGGTACTAGCAGTCCATCGGTCAGCCCTTCACCTAAACCTTAGCAATCGAGTCCCGCGCCGAGCGAGCGATTGTTGTTACTACAGCACTGGGTAGAAATTAAAAATTGCCTGCATCGAAAAATGTGGCAGGGAGGTATCAATGGTACCTCCCTTAATTAGTTGCTCGAACTGGCGAATAGTTTGAGTATTATCGCATCCCAAATGCTCTCTAAATTTCCTAAATTTAGATGGCTAACGATGGCGACCTGTTGCTAAAAGATTACCTAATGTAGCACTAAAAAATGCAGCAGGGGATTCCAGATTGCCCGATCGCCTCGATCTCTACCTAAAGACAGAGCTTAAAAAATATTTGATTATTTAAATTGGTAAAGCGTGTTAATTATTTGTGTTTGCCAGCTTGATTTTCTTTCCCTCCATTCGTGTGAATCGCTCGCGCAAACAAAACTAGTCAGCTTACAACAATATTCTCTAACCGTACTCTTAAGAAACGCAATGAGCGAACAAAATCAGATCGACGAGCAAGCCAAGAATCAGAGCTTAGAAAACTATCGGACAGCTCCAGGCGAAAGACTAACGACCGATGAAGGTGTGCCATTGAGCAACACGGATGATTCGCTCAAAGCAGGCGGACGCGGGCCGACATTACTCGAAGATTTTCACTTTCAACAAAAGCTATCAGCATTCGATCGCGAACGGATTCCCGAGCGGGTAGTTCACGCGCGTGGTGCGGGCGCACATGGATACTTCCAGCCCTACGAAGCGATGTCTGAATTTACCAAGGCGAAATTTCTGGGAAATCCAGCAACTAAAACGCCAGTATTCGTCCGGTTCTCCACTGTCGGTGGTTCGCGCGGTTCGGCAGATAGCGTCCGCGATGTCCGGGGCTTTTCGGTCAAGTTTTACACCGAAGATGGTAACTACGATATCGTTGGCAACAATATCCCGGTGTTCTTTATTCAGGATGCGATTAAGTTTCCCGATCTCGTCCATTCGATCAAGCCCGAACCCAATAATGAAATCCCGCAGGCTTCCACCGCGCATCCGAATTTCTGGGACTTTATTTCGCTAGTGCCCGAATCGATGCACATGATTATGTGGGTTTTATCCGATCGGACCGTGCCCCGGAATTTTAGCACGATGCAGGGTTTTGGGATTCACACGTTCCGCTGGGTCAATGCCGAAGGTAAATCGCGGTTTGTTAAATACCACTGGAAGCCGCTGGCAGGCGTCCATTCCAACGTATTCGACGAAGCGCAAAAGATCGCAGGCAAAGACCCCGACTTCCATCGTCGGACGTTGTGGGACTCGATCGAAATGGGCAACTATCCAGAGTACGAGCTAGGCGTCCAGATTGTTGAAGAAGAAGACGAACACAAATTCGACTTCGATATTTTGGACTCTACCAAAATTATTCCCGAGGAACTCGTACCAGTCCGCCCGATCGGTAAAATGATACTCAACCGCAACCCTGACAACTTCTTTGCCGAAACCGAGCAAGTTGCTTATCAACCATCGAATGTAGTGCCAGGGATTGACTTCAGCGACGACCCCCTCTTGCAAGGTCGGTTGATGTCGTACCACGATACTCAGCTCCACCGCTTGGGTAGCCCCAACTTTGTCCATCTCCCCATCAACCGTCCCGTCTGCCCGTTTAGCAATAACAACCAAGACGGACGGATGCAGATGGATATCAAAACCAGCTCCGTCAACTACTCGCCCAACTCCCTCGGCGGCAATCTCCCCGCGCCAGTAGCTCCCGAGGATGGTGGTTTTGTTACCCATCCCGAACGCGTCGAAGGACACAAAGTTCGCGAACGTAGCCCCAGCTTTGCCGACCATTTTAGCCAAGCCACCCTGTTCTGGAACAGCCTTTCCACTGGCGAAAAAGATCGCCTCGTCGAAGCCGCTCACTTTGAACTGGGTAAAGTGCCCCAAATGGAAGTCAAAGAGCGGATGCTCCAACGGTTTAATCAAGTCGATGGCGAACTTGCCAAGCGCGTCGCCAAAGGTTTGGGAATGCCAGCTCCTACCGAGCCAGCTACACCCAACCACGGTCAAAGCTCCCCTGCATTGAGCCAAGAACACACCACCAAGACCGCCAAAGGTCGTAAAGTGGCAATTCTCGCCGCCGATGGTGTCGATGCCGCTCAAATCGCAACCATCAAGCAATCCCTGAGCGCGATGCACATCAGCTCGGAGCTAGTCTCCCTCTATGGCGGCTCGATCGTCAATAGCCAAGGTGGTAATATTGCAGTCGATAAGACCTTCTTGACTACCGCATCGGTACTGTATGATGCCATCTACGTCCCTGGTGGCGCTAAAAGCGTCGAAGCACTCACCGCCCACGGCGACCCCTTGAGCTTCATTCACGAAGCCTTCAAGCACTTCAAGCCGATGGCAGCAACTGGTGAGGGCGTCGATTTGATGATGCAATCCGATCTCAAGGGGATCGACTCCAGCCAAGTCAACGGCAAGATGAGCGCCCAGTTGGGTGTAGTCGCCAGCCGCGACACCTCGGAGATGGCAACCTTCGCCAAAACCTTTGTCGATGCGATTAAGGAGCACCGCTTCTGGACGCGTCCCGTCCCCGGTACCGCATCGGTCAAGGCAGCCGCCCAGAAGATGCTGATGGATAAAGAGCAAGTAGCTGTTTAGGCTTTAGGCTTTAGGCTTTAGGTTTTAGGGAATGAGTAGTGCGGGAGTTGGGTCGGAGATCTACCCTCCCCGCTTTTTGTAGAGGGGGATTGGTTGTGGGTGGCGCAGATCTACCCACCCCGCCCTACGGGCACCCCTCCGAGGAGGGGATTTTCCCACTCACCCATTACCCGTGACCCCTTATCCCTTACCCCTTACCCTCTCCAAAAAGATCTACCTTTTGACAGAGCGCAGCTCTAACTTCCGAAAGATGCCGATGTGTGTGAGTTTGCGTAAGCTATTTAGTAGCGATTAAACGCCGATCTAACATTCACAGCATAAAAAACAGTTATGGCAGATGAAACTTTACAAAAAGATCTACCACAGACAGCAGAACCAAAGGCAGTTAATGCTGATGAAACGTTGAAAAGAAATATTCCAGAAATCGATGCGACGGAGATCGAAGATCCTCGCGCAATCTTTGCCGATCGAGACCGTTCTTTCTTGGAATATGTTATGGCTGAAGGTGGCTTTGCCGATCCTTATGATGCTAGAGATTTTACGGAAGTTGTGTTTCGGATTATGCGCGATCTGATGACTACCGAAGCAGCCGATCGGGTAGCTGATGAATTGCACGAGCCAGCCATGCCAACAGATGAAAAAGCTCTGCAAATGGAAGTAACGGATCTGTGGAAAGACAGCAATCCAATTGTCGGATTTTTGAGTCGGGTACGTCCACCATGGCAAGGCCCTGGCATCTTCAAAATTGATTCTAGCCGCTTCTTTTTCCGAGCTGCTAATGAAGGTGGGTTAGAACGCGATCCTGTCAACAAAGATGCCGAACGCAAACATGCAGTTAAGGCGGTATTTACAGCTACAAAGCGGGAACTGACTCCCGAGCGCATTGCTGAAGTGGCGAGCTGGCTACCGACAGATGGCGTCCGCGAGCTTTGGGATGAAGCTTAGTTAGCAGCCATCGAGCCAATCAAATTTAACAATACACCAATATTGAGACAATACATAAATTGCTCGATATTGGTGTAAAAAAATATTAAAATAGCTAATAAATGTACGAGTGTTATGTCTAAGGAAAATATTCCCCAAATAGTTAATTTTCTGTGTCAAGATCTAAAATTACCAAATGATTCGGTGCAATTAGCACTCAAGCAAACTCAATCTGCTCGCGGCACGCTACCGATCGTCTTGTGGCAATATGGGTTAGTGACATTATCACAGTTAGACCGAATTTTTGAACTATTTGAATCATACAGTCACTAATCAAAAAGTATTGTTAGCTACCAGCTATTGGCGAGTTAGATTGTAATCGACAAATGACAATCGAGCGAGTATTTAAGTATTATCATTGATGACTCGAACCTGAAGGATATGTTAAATTAAGTAATGAGAATATCTTCACTCATGAGCTTATGAATGTAAATCCGCAGCAGGATTTAGTAGTTACAGCAATGCGATCGCAAAAATTGTTGGATCGCATTCCGCAATTGGCTTGGTTGATGACCGAGCGCGGGCAGATGGTCGCTGTCAATCGGCATTGGTGCGAATATGCCGGACACTGTGACCTCGCGGATGCTAAATTTTGGCAAGACGGGCATTCTGGTTCAGTCGCAAGTATTGGTGCGATCGCACCAGCCGTAACCTTAGTAGAACAATATCCTCGGAGCTTTGAGCACAGTTTGCACGTAGACGATCGCGATCGCTTTGCGCTAGCTTGGGAAGAGGCAAGAAGATGGCAGACGCCACTAGCAATCAAACTGCAATTTAAAGGCGTAGCTGAGTGGGAGTGGTTCGATCTGGAATTAGAGCCAGATGGCGATGCGTTGGGTCCGACCTGGATCGGTACGGCGACTCGATTGGGTGGGCAAGCTGTCATCCCCACGCGCCAATCGGCTCACTTTTTAGAAGCCTTGTTGGATTATGCTTCCGATGCGATCGTCGCTTGTGATGCAATGGGACGGTTGGTATTATTTAACCGCACGGCGCAGGAATTTCATGGCTTGCCGCCCGAACCACTGATGCCAGAGGAGTGGGCTAGATACTACGATCTCTATGATGGCGATGGCAGCAGGATTCTAACCAAAGCTGAAATCCCCCTATTTCGCGCGCTCCAAGGCGAAAAGGTCGTCGGGCAAGAAATGACGATTAAACCCAAACAGGGGCGAGCGAGGTCACTGGTGGCTAATGCCAGAGCGATTTACGATCGGAAAACTGGCGAAAAACTGGGGGCAGTCGCCTTGATGCGGGATATCACCGCTTACAAACAAGCGATGACTAAGCTCCAGCACAGCGAAAGCAAGTTTCGGGCGATCTTCGATGGTGTATTTCAATTCATTGGTCTGATCGAACCCGATGGCACGCTGATTGAAGTAAATCTTACTGCTTTGAAATTTGGCGGTATCCAGGCGGAAGATGCGATCGGGCGACGCTTCTGGGAGGTACCGGGCTGGGAGTTTTCGCCTGAGACACAGGTACAGTTGGGCAAATCGACCGCACAGGCGGCGCAGGGCGAATTCATTCGCTATGAAGTCGAATTGACCGGAGCGCAACAGCAGTTGATGCCGATCGACTTTTCGCTAACGCCGATTTTGAATCATCGGGGGGAGACGACGCTGATTATTGTCGAAGGACGCGATATCAGTGCCGTCAGACAAGCCCAAACCGACCGCCTCCGCGCCGAACTCTACACCGAACGCTTGTCGGTCGGGTTGCGGGTTGCCAAAGCCGCAGGTTGGACTTGGCAAGTGGGCACCCAAACGATATTTTGGACGCCAGAATTTGCAGCGTTATTTGACTACGAACCCGATCGCACGCAGATATCTTATCAAGACTGTCTCGATCGCATCCATCCCGACGATCTCGATCGCGTCATCGCCGAATTGCAAAAAACGATCGATGCAGAAATTCCCGAATATCGGTGTGAATACCGCATTGTCTGGCGGGATGGTCAAATTCGGTGGATCGATGGCGTCGGTCAATTGCAACGCGACGCCGCTGGAGTCACCACCATTTCGGGCTTAGTCTACGATATATCCCTTCGCAAGCAAAATGAAGCAGATCTCCATCGCAGTGAAGAATTTCTGCGCCAAGTACTCGAAAGCAATCAAGACTGTATCAAAGTCTTAGATTTAGATGGTCGGCTGCTGTATATGAATAACGGCGGTCGATCGCTGATGCAGATCGATGACTTTACCATGATTGCTAATTTCTCCTGGGGCACAATCTGGCAAGGTAACGAAACTGAAAATATCGAGCGGGCGATCGTTTCCGCTCGCGCTGGCAATATTAGTAAATTTGAAAGCTATTGTGCAACTTCCAAGGGCGTCCCTAAATGGTGGGAAGTAATTGCCGCACCGATCCTCGACAGCCAAGGTCATGTCGAACGAATTTTAGCAGTATCTCGCGATATTACCGAGCGCAAACAGATGGAGACCTCGCTCCAAGCTAGCGAAGAGCTATTTCGGCACACCTTCGAGTATACAGGCATCGGCTTTTGTCATGTCGCGCTCGATGGAACTTGGCTGCGGGTCAACCAAAAACTGTGTGAAATTGTCGGCTATACCCCAGCCGAACTAGCGACCACTACTTTTCAGGCAATTACCGAACCCGCAGACCTCGATGCGGATTTGGCGCAGGCCGCTCGATTAGTCGCGGGGGAGATTAGCGAGTACAGTATTGAAAAACGCTATATTCACAAGCAAGGACATCATGTGTGGGTATATCTGACTGTCTCCCTGATGAGAGAGAGCGAGGCTGATGGCACCATGGGCGCACCCCAGCATTTTCTGGGGGCAATCACCGATATTACCGCCCGCAAACAGTTAGAAAGCCTCAATCGCACCCAAACAGCCGAACTCCAACTGCTCAACGATTCGCTGATCTCGGCACAGCATCAGTTGAAAGAGCGCAACCAAGAACTCGATGCTTTCGTCTATATGGTGTCTCACGATCTCAAAGCTCCCTTGCGATCGATCGCCAATCTTTCCGAATGGATCGAAGAAGATCTAGGCGACCGCATTGAAGCAGACGACAGCCAACAGTTTGAACTATTGCGCCAACGCGTCAAACGGATGGATGCACTCATCGATGGACTATTGCGCTATTCACGAGTAGGCGCGCAGGAGTTGGAGTGCCAAACTGTGGATATTCACCAGCTCGTCACGGAAACGATCGATTCGCTAGCACCACCTGCGGAGTTTCGGATTGAGATCGTGGCTGCCCTGCCAACTCTCAACACCAAGCGGATTTTACTCGCTCAAATTTTTGCCAATCTCATCAGTAACGCCATCAAACACCACGATCGTGCCGATGGTAGAGTCGAAATTGAAGTAGTAGATTTGGGAGATCGGTATCGATTTGCGATCGCCGATGATGGCCCAGGCATTCCACCTGGAACCGCTCGTCAACGAATTTTCGAGATGTTTCAGACCCTTAAGCCCAGTGTATCCACTGAAAACACTGGGATCGGGTTAGCATTAGTCAAGAAAATTGTCGAAGGCGAAGGCGGTCAAATCTGGCTAGATCTCGATCGATCTGCTGGTGCTTGCTTCTGTTTTACCTGGCTCAAATAACCTACCAGATCTACATGAGTCAGCTAATAACATCAAACAAGATGTTTGTAGAAAGTCAAGTTGGCAGTCGATACCAAGGGAGCTAGGCATAACCAGCAGATCGTCAAATATGAGCCAACCAAAAGATCGGTCAATTTGGGACAACTTTACTAATACAAAGTTGATTCGCTACGTGTTGCTATTTGTACTGGGGTGGGCGATCGTCCAAGTCTTCACGTACTTTAGCGGAGTGATTATAATTTTTCTATTTGCGGCAATTATTGCGTTTTTACTGAATATTCCCGTTCGTTGGGTTAGCCGCATCATGCCACGGGGACTAGCAGTAATTTCAGTTTTTTTGCTGAGTTTATTACTTTTAGTGGGGATTGTCGCAACGCTGGGATCTGCGGCTTTTTCGCAAACACAGCAGTTAGTCGAGCAAGCACCGCAGTTATTAAATAGCGCGAGCGAATTCCTCGATCGATTCAGAGAATTTCTCCAGCGGCGGAATGTCAATATCGACATCACTCAGCTTCAAACTCAACTGCGGACTCAAATCCCTTACACGCTGGGGATGGGGTTTGCGACATTACAAGGCGTGCTGCTGAATTTAGTCGATCTGATTATCATCGCAGTTGTGGCTTTATTTATGCTGCTTGATGGTAAAAGATTGTGGGATCTGTTGCTGCGAATTTTTCCAGTTGAAATGCGCGATCGAGTGACGGAGACTGTGCGAAAAAGCCTGCTGGGATTTTTCTGGGGACGCTTTTTGATGTGTATTTTCTTTGGATTTTCGATCTATATTGTGTTCGTGTTGTTAGGGATT
This sequence comes from Chamaesiphon sp. OTE_20_metabat_361, assembly GCF_031364565.1. NCBI lineage: Bacteria > Bacillati > Cyanobacteriota > Cyanophyceae > Gomontiellales > Chamaesiphonaceae > Chamaesiphon > Chamaesiphon sp. OTE_20_metabat_361. The sequence continues at coordinate 16,737 of NZ_JANLWO010000235.1, read as the reverse complement.
CCCTCGGCATTAGGATTGGCAACGATCGTCAGTTTATTTGACTTGATTCCAGGGGTTGGCGCAACGCTGGGGGTTAGCTTAGTATCGCTAATTGTTTTACCTCAAGGAGTTGGGACTGCACTGACTGTATTGGTAAGTTGCATTCTACTTCAGCAAGTTCAGGAAAATCTACTGATGCCACGCATCATGCAAGGGTCGATCGATCTGAATCCAGTGGTAATGTTTTTAGCATTACTTGTAGGTGCCAAAGTGGGAGGATTGGTTGGCATATTTTTGTCGATTCCGATCGCTGGGATCTTAATTAGTTTATTTGAAATTCGAGAAATGCAAGGAAAGCATGATTAGCCCCTACCTTTTGTCAAGGCGAAATCGATCGCTCAATTTGTTACCGTCCAAATGCCAATCATTTCTTAGAAAAGCTGATGAAAACTACCTCTAAACTAACTCGTTGGTTTGCCAAAAATTTGGGGGTAAACGCCGTTCGCAAGGAACAAGTTTACTTGGATTTAGCTCGATCTTTAACTCTAACTGACATCAACTATTGGCTCCAGGTGCTATTTGCGGCGGGGATTGCCACTCTGGGTCTAGTCTTAAATAGTCCCGCAGTCATCATCGGCGCAATGCTGATTTCACCGTTGATGGGGAGTATTTTGGCAAGTGGGCTAGCCTTGGCGACTGGCGATATTATTTTAGCAATTCGAGCGATTGTTAACCTCAGCTTGAGCTGTGGGCTGGCGATTGCTTTAGCATTTTTGGTGGTGTTGATTTTGCCAGCTAAGGAGATGACTAGCGAAATTATGGCGAGAACTCAGCCAAATTTGCTGGATTTGGTTATCGCCTTATTTTCGGGCGCGGTGGGTGCGGTGGCGATCTGCAAAGAGGCGAAAGGTGTTGTGACTTCTGTGCCGGGAGTTTCCATTGCTGTCGCCTTGATGCCGCCTTTATGTGTGGTCGGTTATGGGATCGGGACGGCATTGACGTTTAATGCTGAGACGGGATTTACAGTGGCGCTCGGCGGCGGACTGCTGTTTTTTACCAACTTGGTCGCTATTACTTTTATGGCAATGCTGGTGTTTTTAGCTTTGAATATCGATGCCAATCCCGTGCGGGAGGGAGTTCGAGCTTGGCAGACAACCGATCGAGAGAGCATTTGGGTACAGTCATTGCTAGATAAAATGCCTGCCTTTGGGCGATTGCAGCGTATTGGTGGTTTACCGAGTCGCCTATTGTTAATTGTGATGGTTATTTTGGCGATCTCGGTCCCGCTGAGTCGATCTTACGATCGACTGCGGAGTGAAATTAATTACAAGCAGCAGCAGAATCGCTTCCAAAGTGTCGCCACCGAGATCTGGCAAAAAAACTTTGCAGAATATCCAGGCGGCAAAACGCGATCGTACATCAGTCAACTCTCATTGTCGGAACGAGAGCGTGACTTAGCGACTCAACTGCAAGTAGTTACCAGCCAGATTTATACTGAAGCCGAACGATCTCGATACAAGCAACTATTAGCCGCGAAACTACAGCGACCCTCAGACACAATCGCCCTAAATCTGATTCAAATTCCCACCGCCGCTGGCGATCTATTTCAGAAATTTTCCCAAGCCACCCAGCCAGCACCACCGCCGACAACAGCTCAATTGCAGTCGAGTTTGTTGGCAAATGTCAAGCTGACGATCGAATCCTTGCGGCTACCGTCCCCCGCTCGATTGGTGAGTTATGCGGCCACTACCAGCCCTGTGGCACCGCTACAGATGCAGATTGTCTACTTGAGCGAACGCGAGATCGATCGCGATGGACAAGCAGTACTCGTCGAGGATATCCGCAGCCAATTAGATTATCCCACCGCCGAGGTGAGATTCGATCGACTTGCCCCCGTTGCGGCAACAGTCACTTTTGAGTCGAATGCAGCTCAAATCCCGCCCAGCCAAACGAAAATACTCGATCCGATCGGTCGGGTGGTGCAGGAAAATCCGACATTGCAAATCGAGCTACAATCTGGACAAACACCATCGGAAAATGAAACACTCGCCCAGGATCGATCTCTAGCCATTCAGAGCTATCTCCAAACTCGATGGCAAATTCCACTCGATCGTTATCCGGTGAAAACTGAGACGGCAACTACCCCTACCGTTCGAGTGAATATAGCAACCGCCTTGGCGGCTGGGACATTCAAAAATCCTTGAAACCCAGATCCCCGACTTCTTTGAGAAGTCGGGGATCTGTCCGCAGTACCGCCACCGATTGAAATCGGGGCTAGTGATGCAAAGTCCGCCTACGCGGACTAAGATATTTAGTCCGCGTAGGCGGACTTCGCACTACTAGCCGAGACTTTAGTCTCCAGGCACCGCCGATCCCGACCTGAAATCAACATTGCGACTAATCCCGTCCATCCTGTCTGATGACTTGCGCCGAGTCCCGCGCCAGTGTCACCATTAAAATACTCATAAAATAGCAATAAATCTTGCCACTGTGGATGTTGAAATATAGGATCGCGATCGTGAACTGGACGATCGGATCGATCGTCCGGTGCGAAAATACTAATCAAACGACGCGATAGCTCTGTTGCTACTTCGTCCAAGTTCATCCATTGTCCCGAACCCGTGGGACATTCGACTTGGAAATCATCGCCGACGTAGTTGTGAAATTTTTGCAATGATTCAATCAGGAGAAAATTCATCGGAAACCAAATCGGGCCGCGCCAGTTAGAATTGCCGCCAAACATGCCACTGGTAGATTCAGCGGGTTCATAGCTGACTTGGTGTCGTTGGCCATTAACATCAAACGTGTAGGGGTGTGCGGCATGAAATTTGGACACCGATCGAATCCCGTAAGGGCTGAGGAATTCCGACTCGTCGAGCAGCCGTTGTAAAATGGGTCGGAGTCTGTGGACTGGATTGACAATTGCCAACAAGTGCCGACCCAGATCGCCTGTAGTTGTCAAGGAAGCAATCTGACAGTGCAACTGCGGGCGGTTGGCGATAAACCATTCAAACCGCTGGCTAAAGCTCTTAAATCGATCGAGTGTGGCTGGTTCGAGAATTTCGACGGCAAATAGCGGTATCAACCCGACCATCGATCGCACTTTCAACCGATGCCAATTGCGATCGGGTAAACGCAACAGATCGTAATAAAACCGATCTTCCTCGTCCCACAAAGACATCTTATTTGTGCCAATATGGTTCATTGCATCCGCAATGTAGAGAAAATGCTCGAAAAATTTACTAGCAATATCTTCATAAGTTGGATTCGTTATTGCCAATTCTAAGGCGATCGTCAACATATTCAAACAATACATCCCCATCCAACTGGTAGCGTCGGATTGTTCGAGATATCCACCCGTCGGCAGTGCCGAGCTGCGATCGAAGATGCCAATGTTATCTAAACCCAGAAAGCCACCTTCAAACACATTATTGCCATTGACATCTTTTTGATTTACCCACCATGTAAAATTGAGCAGTAATTTCTGAAATACCCGCTCTAGGAAGTCAGTATCGGCGCGATCGTAAAGTGACTTTTCAATCTGATAAACGCGCCAGGTTGCCCAAGCATGAACGGGCGGATTGACATCGCCAAAATGCCACTCATAGGCGGGAATCTGTCCGTTCGGGTGCATGTACCATTCTCGTGTCAACCGATCTAATTGTCGCTTGGCAAAGTCGGGATCGATCGTCGCTAGCGGCAAGCAGTGAAACGCCAAATCCCAAGCGGCAAACCAGGGAAACTCCCACTTATCAGGCATCGAAATAATGTCATCGTTAAACAGATGAATCCAATTTGAATTGCGCGGATGGTGCCGCTGCGGCTGCTGTTGTGCCGGATCGCCCTGGAGCCAGTCTTCAACTACATAATGATAATACTGCTTCGTCCACAGCAGTCCCGCGAATGCCTGTCGTTGAATATTTCGCGCCTCAACAGAGATTGGATCGGGTGAGATCCGCTGATAAAATTCATCTGCTTCTTGCTGACGCAGTGCAAACACATCGGCAAATTCGGCGAAAGGTGTGGCTAAATCAGCACAGTTTGTCAATCGTAATTGGATCGTTTTTGATTGATGGGCATCCAGAGTTAGTTCATAATTAGCAGCGGCTTTGGTGCCGATCTGCTGGGGATTTATGGCTTCAGTTTGCCCATGCACAATATAATTATGAATGCCATCTTTGACGTAGGGTGATGAGTTTTGAGTACCAAATAATCGCTCGGAATTAGTCTCATTTTCGGTAAATAATAGGGCTGTGGATTGACAATACAGGTAGCGATCTCCCAAGGTGGGATGATTAGCGACGATGACATGATGCGAGTCACTACTATCGCGTTGCCGTAACTGCGGTTTGGGACTATTGAGATCCCACGACCAAGTATTCCGAAACCAGAGTGTTGGTAATAACTGGAGCGTACTCTGTTCCGCGCCGCGATTGATGGCGGTAATCTGAATCAGTATGTCTTCATCGGTGGCTTTGGCATACTCGATATAGACATCAAAATAGCGATCGTCATCAAAGATGCCCGTAGCTGCTAACTCAAACTCTGGATCGCCATAACTCCGCCGTTGGTTCTCCTGCACGAGTTGGGTATAAGGAAAAGCGGCGTGTGGATACTTGTAGAGATACTTCATATAGGCATGGCTGGGCGTGTTGTCGAGATAGAAGTAGTACTCCTTGACATCCTCGCCATGATTGCCTTCAGGGCCAGTCAAGCCAAATAGCCGCTCCTTGAGAATCGCGTCTGCGCCATTCCACAACGCGACCGCAAAACACAACCGTTGATGATTGTCAGAAATGCCAGCAATCCCATCTTCACCCCAACGATACGCCCGCGATCGAGCATGGTCGTGCGGAAAATGCTCCCAAGCGGCACCATCGGCACTATAATCTTCTCGAACGGTGCCCCACTGACGTTCGCTCAAGTATGGCCCCCATTTACGCCAATAGGCTTGGCGATCGCGATCGGCTTGCAGTCGGTTTTCTTCTGCGGTCATGATTAGGCTTTAGGTTTTAGGTTTTAGGCTTTAGGCTTTAGGCTGACCAGGATTCGCGAAAATCGGCGTAGAGGGTGAGTCCACCATCGATATACAGTGTTTGTCCGGTGATATAAGCCGCTTCATCGGAAACAAGAAATGCCACAGCCGCCGCCATCTCTTCCGACGTGCCAGCTCGTCCCATCGGAATATGGCTCTCGACCACAGCTTTTTTTTCTGGGTTATCGATCCAATCTTGGTTAATCGGTGTCACAGTGGCACCAGGCGCGATCGCGTTGACGCGAATCTGCCGATCGGCATATTCTAATGCCAGCGTTTTGGTGAGATTCCCCATCCCACCTTTACTAATCGAATAACTCAAATATGTAGGGCGCGGAATAATCTCATGAACGCTAGAAATATTGATAATACTGCCAGCTTTCTGCCTGGATAATAGATGTTTGATTGTTTCCCTCGCGCAGAGAAACGACCCCCGAAGATTGGTATCCAAGACTCGATCGAACTCATCTGCGGATAGCTCGTGTGACGGAGACTCTGTTTGAATTCCCGCATTATTAATCAGAATATCCAGACCCCCAAATCGATCGACAACCGTATTAATCAGCTCGATAACCTCATCTTCTTTAGATACATCACCCTGAACGATTAGCGATTTTACGCCACAATTTTCGACTTCTTGCCCACAAGCTTTCTCCATCGCCTGTTCTTCAGTTTCGGCGGCTTCTGCGGCATTTTTGCGGTAGTTGATGGCAACATTGCAACCTTCTTGAGCGAGTCGTATGGCGATCGCCTGACCGATCCCCGAACTCGCGCCAGTAATCAGGACATTTTTTCCGGTTAATCCTTTCATAAAAATATAAATGAGAGTTGGGAATTGCCGAATCTTACATTAGATGTATCACACTAATGGAACTATCTACATCTATTCAAAGGTAGAGGCTTGACATCAGTTTCTTTCTGACGATCGACACAGGAGTTGCCATTTACGATTCTAGCCGGAGCATTCGATCGGTAGATGTGTTTATAGTTAGGTAAATTTTGCAGTAAACCAACTGGTAGAGATTGCCGTACGCGCCTTTTCTCTAAGAATTAACGATTTGTTTACTGCTATCCGCTGCATCGACCAGTTGAGTGCTGCTCTATGTCATTTCGCCCAACAACAAATTAATTTATTCAAAAATTAGTTCGTGATGCTAAAGCTACGATCGTGCCCATCGATCGTGCCGCAGCACTAAAAATTCAATATCCAGAATTTGGATCGGCGATCCTACCCAAAGGTGTTTATCAAGGTAATACTGCTATTCCAGCACAAGATTTACCGACAATTTCCGTGCGCCGGATCTTGGTTGCCAATCATCGAGTTAGTACGGAAGCTATCTACGAACTGACGAAGACCATCTATGAAAACCGTCAGGTATTGATGAATAAAATGCCGCTAGCCAATGAAATCAGTCCACCTGATACCAATGGCGGATCGCTGTTGCCACTGCATCTAGGTGCCGCAAATTATTACAATCGATCGGATCGCCTTTGAGTCGCTTCAATCAATTCGCTTTACTTGGGATGCGACCATGTTGGCAATTAAAGAGCGTGAATCCTATCTGTTACGGAAATCAAATTCAGATAGTTGAGCAATCCGACAGTTTCCGCCAGTGGCTACCCCCGCCCAATCTAGACTAAAATAGGATCGATAGACAAAAAGACAGGCGACATGTCACAAACCAACGCAATCGAGAGTATTAATTCACTTCTCTTGCAGCTTCCCGAACCGCTTCAAGTCGAGGCATTGCACTATGTCGAGTATCTGACTTCCCGCCGTGTTGGCGTAGCCTTCCAGATTGGAAATCGCCCCGCAACCCCAAAACGCAATGGTTTTGGCATTCTCAAAGGTAAAGTCACGATCGCGTCGGACTTTGATGCACCCTTAGAAGAATTTGCCGATTACCAATAATCTATGAACCTGCTCATTGATAATACTCACATTTTGATTTGGTACATCGCTGGAAATCCTAGCCTGAAACCAGCGATGACCGATGTGCTAGAAGCGACTGAGAATAAACTCTCCATCAGTGTTGCCAGTCTTTGGGAAATTGCCATCAAAGTTGGTAAAGGCAAGCTCGATCTAGGCATTGAGTTCCATGAATTAGAAGGCATCCTGGATCGACTGAACATTCAAATTCTACCGATATTGTTCGGCGATCTCAACGTTCAGCGGACATTGCCCCTTCACCATACCGACCCCTTCGACAGGCTCACTATCTCCCAAGCAATTAACCAGAATTTAGTACTGATGAGTGCTGATTCAGCGTTTAGAAATTATCCGGTGCAGAATATCTGGTTATAACCGTAATGGGTAGTAGGATTAGATCGCTCCGTCCGTCAGCCGATCTAATCGCCTTAGTCTATGTCCTAACCGATGAAGTTGGCTGCATAACGCTCCGCCTCACTTCTCTAGTGACATAACGCTTCTCTACAATGTAAGTGTATCCTTAGTAACTTTATTGTGCAGACGAATAACGTGCATTGACTTTGGTTAAGTCGATCGCTTCTCTTGAATTCTTCGCTTTAATCGGCTCAGGGATTCTGGCTCAATTCCCAAATGCGATGCTAAATAGTGCTGCGGGATGCGTTGCAAAAGCTGGGGTTCGCGCTCCAAGAAATTTAGGTATCGTCGCTCAGGTGAATCCCGATAAAGGGAGAGCAGTCGATCTCGCAACTGAAAAGCCAAATCTTCCACTACAAGCCTCAGCAATTTTTGACCATCCGGCGTGATTTCCAGAATTTCGATTTTATTCAATTACCTACGGTACGCTACGCGAACGAGTAATCTATTTGTCCATCGAGATTAAGTCTAACAAAGTTGCCATACTTCAAACTCAATTGCTCCAAATATTTGTATTTACAAATTGACAATGGTACTGTTTTTTTAGATCTGCCTAAAGACAGATGACTAAATTTAGCAAACCAGATATATTTAAATAGATTAAATCGATCGCCACTGTGTGATGTTAATTTCTGGAACAGCCGATCGTGTCGAATATTTTTCAGCTCAAAATATCCACTAGCAGACAATTGAGTATCGATCGATCGAGATCGATCTTGATGACAATTATCTGTACGGGATTGCTGTTGGTGATGCCGATCGCAACAAAGGCGCAAGAGACTGCTCCAGCCAAAGCTCCCGCGACATCTGTGCCGATGGACGGGCTATATTTTGCCGATATTGTCGTGCGGGGACAAGTGGTTTTTCAGATTGGTAGTCTCTCAAATATCAGTGCTAGCGATCGCGCGGGGATTATCAATCGCCGGATTGTGAGTTTTTTGGCATCGGAGGTAGATCGATCGATTACCGTTCGGAATGACCCCCAGCGCGGGATTGCGACGCTCCAACTGAATAATCGAATTCTGATGACCGTTACCCAACAGGATGCCCAAGATTTTAATGTGGGCGTGGAAACATTGGCGCAGCAGTGGGCGACGGCACTCAATCGCGCATTTGACGAACCACCGTTGGCGATCGATGTCGGACAGCGGCTCTACAGTACGATCCGTCAGTTTCAGCGCGATGCGATCGACAGGTTGCCCGCAATTCTCGGCGCACTGCTGATTATTTTGCTAACCATGCTGCTGGCGATTACGACGAAACGGATTACATTGGCAGCTTCCGATCGCTGGGAAATCGACTACAACTCCAAAACGTTAGTGAGTCGGATCGTCTCTGGCATGATTTGGATCTTTGGATCGATCGTGGCTCTGAGCGTGTTGGGGATGGACTTTACAGCGCTAGTTGGTACGCTGGGAGTGACGAGTGTGGCGATCGGTTTTAGCCTGCGGGATATTTTAAGTAATTATTTCTCCGGCATTATTCTACTCGTAGCACGACCGTTTCAGGTGGGAGATCAGATTATCATTCAAGACTTTGAAGGCACGGTCAATTATATTCAACTGCGGGCAACTACGCTAGTTACTTACGACGGACGGATGATTTCGATTCCCAATCAACAGGTGTTTACTGCCACGATTATCAATAACACTGCCTCAGAATTTCGGCGCAGTTCCCTGACGATCGGGATTAACTACGATACAGACATCGGACAGGTCAAAGAGATTATCCACCAAGCGGCACTGACAGTCGAGAGTATCGTTGCCGATCCGCCGCTAGAAATCCTCGTCCGAGAACTGGCGGCAGGTGCTGTCAAAATCGAAGTCCGATTTTGGGTGAGTTCGCGGCGATTATCTTTTCTAGAGTCAACGTCCCAGGTAGCTCAATCGATTAAAGAAGCAATTAAAGCAGCAGGCATCGATCTGCCGAATGAAATTTATACTGTCCAGTTCAAAGATCCACCGCAGATATTCGATCCAGCCGCACAGCAATACCAACGCGATCGCTTACCACCAACCTAATCTATCGATGAAAACTAATCCAGCATTCACCGCCCGATCGAACCGAATTTCCAAGAAGATTAGTCCTCATAATCTCTGTTAAACCACAAGCCCGACTTTTTGAAAAAAGTCAGGCTTGTAATCGGATTAGTTGTCGGTGACGAGCGTCATGAATTGGAGATTACTAACGATCGCCCAAAACCTCAGCTTTAGTTTTGTTAAATTTTTCAACCAGCTTTTCGCGATCTTGCTCGCGAAGTAAGTAATTCCAAATAAACTTCACCACATAGAACAAACCAACAACTTTAAGTAATGGCGTGACTAAGGGGAGGTCGTCGATCGCATTAATGCCAGCAAATGCGAGTTTAGTTACCAAAAAAGCAAGGAAAATCAAACCGATGTTGATTAGCAGTTGGCGATTCTGGCTGAAGAATGCTGGAACGGCTGAAGTTACTTCATCAAAGATGCCAGGTGCTTCAGTTTGAATTGTTTCAAAAGTTTCTTTGGCAGCATCAGTTGTCGATTTAATGGCATCGACTGCATCATTGGCAGTTTCCTTAACAGCCTCAGTAGCATCAGCAACTGCTGCGACTGGATGATTAGCGGTTTCTTTAGCAGCATCAGTTGTCGATTCGGCTGCCTCGATTACAGTTTCTTTAGCAGTAGCAGTTGTCGATCGAACCGCCGCGATCGCCTCTTCAGTCGTAGGCATATCTTCAGAACCGTTCGTAGCCTCATCAAAATTCAGCTTTGGCTCAGATCCAGAAGTATCTGCTAGTGCGATCGGTGCGAGTAATACATCGCTGGCGGAGATTGGGTCTGCTGAAGTATCTACTTGGGCGAGATCCAGCTTTGGCTCAGATCCAGAAGTATCTGCTAGTGCGATCGGTGCGAGTAATACATCACTGGCGGCGATCGGGTCTGCTGAAGTGTCTACTGGAGCGGCGACAACTGCATGTTCCTCGGCAATAATAATCGGCGGTTCGTCGTAATTAATCGCGGTTGCCGACGGAATATCGATCTCGGGCGATTCGCTCATCGTCGGAGCCTCGGATGTATCGGTAGCTGCTAATTCACCATCATTGGGATTAGCATTATCTTGAGCTTTGGCTTTGCTTTCTTCTTCGGCGTACTCGTCGAGCCGCATAAGTTCATGTAATGCAATATCATACTTCATGATAGATAATCCAATTATAAAAATAAATAGTAAAAGTTGAAGTAAATAATGAATTATTCACGGTAGAATAGGTTGGTAAAAATAACATAAGTGTCATCAGCACTCAGTCATCGATCGGCAATGGATTCACTACTTATTCAACTTGTATATATCATGTTAAATTCCTCTCGCTCTGGCGGCATCATTCAATCTACCGATCTATTATCAATCATTAGATAGAGAACAAATCGCGATTGTCTAAGCTCCATGCAGACAATAAAATTCCCAACCTGCATCCACAAGTCGGGAATCTCAAGTTTGGTGTTACTAGACTGCTTTAGTTACGATCGGGATGCCGCTCTGGCTGGGGGTCGCGCTCGGGATGTGGTAGCGGCTGGGTGCTGACATCGATCTCTTCATGACGCAGCGTATCTTGAGCAGTTGCTGTTTCGAGAGCGATTTGTTTGGTAATCGCCACTTCTTCCCGCACGAAAGCTTCCTTGTGAATCTCGGGCACTTGCTCGTAGGTTTCCATCCGCACCTGTCCGTCGCCAAACTGGACATCTTCGACAGGAATTGCGGCACGATCGATCGATGCGAGTCGCTCGATCTGGATGCGTTCGCGCTCTACGGGAATGGCAATTTCCACTCCTTCAGTCTCGATCCGCTTATTAATTGCTACACCGCCGACTTTTTGCCGCGTTTTGTCTGCAATCAAGCGTTCTTCATAGAGTTTGATGGGTTCGTCCGCCGCGACTGGGGGAACTGGGGCTGGCACCACTGGCACTACTGGCACGACCGCAGCGGCTGGAGGAACTGGGGCTGGCACTACTGGTGCGACTGGGGCGATCCTGGGTGTGACGAGTGCCACTGGTGCTGCTGGTCGTGGTCTGAGCGCCCACCACAACAAGCCACCTAATAAGGGAAATAGTAGCAATAGCCACGGGAAGTCATTATCTGTCGTCGATCGAGTGACTGTGGTCGTAGAGGTGGTTTCAACTGGCGCTGGGGCGGCTTCGGGAATGCTAGCAGCGGCTGCGGTACCGCCCAGGAAGGCAGCAACAGCCGGACGCGGGGTACCCGCCTTGTAAACGTAAGCTAGCGGCTGCGAGAAGGGATAGCGAGGGTCGCGGGGGAGTGTCTTGTGCATGGGGACAATCCGAATCCCAGGAATATTGTCGATCGCATCAGAAACTGTATAGGTGATGCCTCTAGAGCCGAGTTGCTCGATCGCACTTTCGATCGTATCGTCAGCTACTTTGATGGCATTGGGAGTAGCGACGAAGGGAGCTTGCTTGAATACGGCATAATTCTGAAGCGCCAGCCGCGTATCATTGGTATCGGGTCGATCGACTAGTTGAATGCGTCCGGGAGGTGCGCCGAGTTCCGACCAATCTTTGATTTCACCTCGAAAGATTTTGGCAAATTGCTCGAAAGTCAAGTTGCTAGTAAATCGATTTGCCGCACCGACAATAATCGCAATTTTCTGACGTTTTTGCGGGACGGCGACTAAACCCTGTTGTTGCTCTCGCTCTGTGAGCGGACGCCCGATGGCGGCTAAGTCGGCGGTACCATCGAGTACGGATTTGAGCGCAGCATCGGCACCATTATAGCGGGTAGTAATCTGGGCATCGGGCGAACTTTGTTTGATTTGCGCGATCCGATTATTATTAGTTACTTTCATACTGCTCGATCCTTCGATCCGCACCGTATTGGTAGTGGGAGCAGTTGAAGTCGCATCGGTAGCTACTTGAGCTACGGCGGAATTGGCAAAGATCGGCATTGCTCCCAAGCTCAAAATCGCATACAGAGCGATCGCGGCTGAGGATGTTTTAGCTGCGTTCATAGCTAGTTTAAATAATTTAAAAAGATGAAATAATCGATCGAGAATGTGTATAGAGACTAGATATCCAGTCAGTAATAAGTTTGCTGACTGGACAATCTAATCTAAGATGTCGTTTAAATTTTTGGATAACTACTAGTTACGATTGCCTAGAATTTCGGCTTTAGTACGGTTGACTGATTCCATCAATTCGCGTCGATCGTGTTCGCGAATCAAGTAACGCCAGATAAACTGTCCGACATAATACAAGCCGACAAGCTTCAGGATTGGTGCTACTAATGGCAGTCCATCGATCGCATTCAATCCCGCAAATAATAGATCGAGCGCGATGATGCCCAAGTAAATCAAACCTAGCGTTGTTAATAGCTGTTGGTTATCTTTAAAGAAGCGTGAGATGTAAATAGAAGCATTCTCAAAAAATGCTTTATTCTTGGTTTGGATCGACACCCACAATTCTCGATTGGAATCAGTTGCTGACTCTAAGGCTTCTGGATTGGGATTGGGTTCGGGTGGATTGGGAGTCTCTACAGTATTACCGTAGGCGTCGGTTTGGATGATTTCAAGTGTCATAGTGATGCTCCTGATTAGTGGAAATTAACGTTGACTTAAGTTTTGTTTTCGACGACGGGATGACCCTCGACGTTAACATCTAATTCTTCACGGCGAAGTTGCTCTTGCGCGGTGACGGTTTCCGTCTCGACAACCTTGCTAACGCGAACTTCTTCACGAACGAAGGCTTCTTTGTGAAATTCGGGAACTTCTTCATAAACTTCCATCCGGGCAACTTCTCCAGCTTGGAAATTAGTCTCGCTTGGCGTAACTACCGCTTGAGCATTTCCAGGTATCCGCTCGATCGTAATCCGCTCTTTTTCCACAGGTACCGAAGCAGTTGCCGTTTCAGTTTCGACATGTTTGCCGATGATGGCTTCGCCACTCTTTTGCCGAGTCGTACTCGTCACTAGTCGCTCTTCGTACAGCTTGAGACTCGAATGATCGCGATCGTTGAGCGTATACAGATCTGGTTCGCGATCGTAAGTATAATTGCTGCGATCGTGAGTACCAGTCGCCACTGGAGTCATCGTTTCGGTACCTGTTGCGGGGGGACGATCCTGCTGCATTGACATTTTTGCATCCCGGTAGACACCGCGTACCTGCTCTTCATGCTCGTAATCGATCGTCAGATCGTTGGTAAATTCGGGTAAGGTTTCTACTTGTTTTTTAGTCAGATCTTGAGCATAGATCCGCGTCCCGTCTTTATCGACATGAGCGCGACCGATCGGTAATAATACCTTTTTACCCATAATCCACGAACCAGTACTAATCACCAAATAGCGAAACTGTCCGCCATCATCTACTAACACATCATCGACACTACCAATTTTTTCATTAGCTGCATACAAATCTAGTCCTTTAATATCTCGACCACCAAAGTGTTTTTTGTAATCTGGATTGAAGTCTGCGATTTTATGGAGCGCCATATGATTTTACCCGGGACTTAAATTACTTAAAGCTGTTATTCATTCACTTTACAAGTGCTACTTATATTCTTTGTCCCTCGATCTATGTATCTAGCTAATTCCATTAGATAGAGAACGAAATCTGTCAGTTTTTATTTTTGCTCAAATTAAAACTAAACACGATTATTTGGTTGAATTACTCGACTCGATCGCACATCCAGAATCGATTCCAAATCGGCGCAGATGTATAGCTAGCAGCAATCTCCACCCAAGATTACTCATCTCCAGCTAAAATAAAGACACCCTTCCTAGTAACAGCGACTGAGATAGTTGGAGAGTCAAACGAGATCGATCGACTTTGCAACTTATTTGCCATCAGCCAAATAAGTTGCAGTTCTGCTCTCATCTAGCTAGTCTCACATTAGAAAATAGTATGTCTGAAGAACGTTTCGATCGCCTTGAAAATCAGTTATCACAAGTCATCCAGGCGCTTGGTACCATGCAGCAAAGTATGAGTACCATGCAGCAAAATATGGCGGGTATCGAGCAACGAGTTACTGGTATCGAGCAGCAAGTTACAGGTATCGAGCAACGAGTTACAGGTATCGAGCAGCGAGTCGCCAGTATGGAGCAAAATATAAACGCTGCGCGTGAAGACATTACCAGTCTGCGATTTCGGATCGATAGTGTCGAAGGTGCCGTGACTGTGGTGATTCGGAATACCTTTGTCGCTCAACAGAATTTTATAGACGAGCTAAACCTCGATTTGAGTATTAATGAACGCAAAACTCGACGGTTAGCGCGGCGAGTGGCGCGACTAGAACGTCAAGATCTGGATGATTAAATTATTACGGCGATCGATTAATTTTTAGCACCAATGAAAATTGGTGCTTTTTTAGGCGTGACGATCGAAACTCAAGCCACGATACAACCGCTGCGGGGATTTAGATCGATCTTGAATGTATTCCCACTACTTTGTGCTAGTTTAGCAGTCCCAAATAATTGTTTGGATTGAATATTGATGCCTAACTCGGCGAGATCGAGGCTGAGTGTTTCTGACTCGGTACTGGTATTGACAGCAACTAAGATTTCGACATCGGCTAACGTGCGAACGAAGGCGTAAACCTCGCCCCGAGCATAGATCGTGCGGTAGGTACCAGTGCGCAACGCCGGATAGGCATGACGGATCGCAATTAGTCGCCGATGATACTCAAGTAATTCGCGATCCCAATCAGACTCAGCCGGGAACCCGCGCCGGGAGTCTGGATCGAGCGCACCTGCCAAACCGACTTCATCCCCATAGTAAATACTCGCCGCACCGGGAAAAGTCAGTAATAATAACGTCGATAGTTCGACACTAGCACGATCGCCGTGCGCGATCGAGAGCAGCCGCGCGGTATCGTGACTAGCTAACAAATTTAACTGCGTCAGTTGAATTTCCCAGGGATATAAATCCAGCAATGCCTGAATTTTGGTGGCATAATCGGGGGCTAATAGCGCCGGGTAGGGGTCATAACTGGGATTGCGAACATAATCCATCTCCACGCGATTTCCGGCGGTAAAGGCGATCGTCGGGGCAGTAAACAGGTAATTCATCACGCCATCAAACTGGGTACCATCGAGCCAATGTCGGGCATCTTGCCAAATTTCGCCGACGATATACGCTTCGGGATTAACGGCTTTGACGCGATCGCGAAATTCTTGCCAGAATCCCGGTGTAGTAATTTCAAATGGAACATCCAATCGCCAGCCATCGACACCCATTTCAATCCAGTATTCGGCAATCTCCATGATGTATTCTTTGACATCGGGATTGTCATGATTGAAGACGGGCAAAGCGCGATTGTTTACCCACCCTTCATAGTTAGCTGGAAGGTTGCCATCGTAGGCAGAGAGCGGCCAATCGTGGATTTTAAACCAATCTAGCCAGGGTGAGTTGGGGCCATTTTCCAGAATATCATTGAAGAAGTAAAATCCCCGACTTGCATGATTGAAAACGCCATCGAGGACTATTTTAATATCGCGCTGATGCGCTTGTTCGAGGAGTAGTTTAAAGGCTTTGTTACCACCAAGAATCGGATCGACTTGATAATAATCGTGGGTATGATAGCGGTGATTGCAAGTGGACTGAAAAATCGGCGTAAAGTAAATCGCATTAATGCCTAAATCTTGCAGGTAATCTAATTTTTCGATAACGCCCCATAAGTCACCACCTTTGTAACCTTGCATGGTAGGTGGTGCTTGCCATTCTCCCCAAGTTGGATTTTTTAACAGACACGATTGCGGTTGTTTGCCGATCGCAAATCGATCGGGAAATATTTGATAAAAGACGGCATGTTTAACCCATTCTGGTGTGTGAATTTGCATAGGGGAGATGGGAGGTGGGAGTTGGGAGTTAGGAGATGGAGTGTGGGGGAGTTGGGGAGAGGGGGGGACGGGGAGACGGGGAGCGATGAATGTCGTAATTACCTTTTACCTTTTACCTTTTACCTCTTACCCTTTACCCTTTACCCTTTACCCTTTACCTAACCTAATAACATCTGTCACAGTAATTCAACAAATTTTTCTGACATGTACCTTTTGGGATAGAACCAGGATCTTGTGTCTCTCCCATAGGGAAGTTGGCGACTGGTAGCGATCGGCGGTTGAATAGAGGCTATTGGCTGAGCAAAATTTACCATGAGGACTCCAGCCATTTTTAATTATTTTATTTTGACATCTATAGGAGAAAGCGATGTTGGTAATTAGGTCACTTTTTCTGAGTCATCCAGACCGTCTGCTGGCTCAAGTCGAAACTATTCGCGAGACGGCGGTTGCTTTTGCGGCACCTCAGTTCTTAACCGCTTTGATTGCTGGTTTATTTTTGACGTTTGGATTTCAGATGTTGCTGACAAATTTGTCGGTGGCGACGGGGATTTCGGTC